>JAQGJZ010000229.1 GCA_028290385.1 Enterovirga sp. | reverse complement strand
CGCCTGTTTCCACGGTCTTTTTGCGCTCTTCTCAGGGCTCGGCGCGGCGCGCCGCGGCACCGCCTACCTGCCGGTCAGGTTCGGCCATATCCGGCTGACGCGGCCGGGTGCGCTGCCCGCCAAGGCGCTGATCGAGATCACGCGTGCCGGCGAGCGCTCGATCCTATCCGAGTTCACGCTGTTCGACGCCGAAGGCATTCCGATCGGCGCCCTCAGCGAGGTGAGGTTCCAGGCCGCCCGCGTGCAGCGCGGTGCCACCCTCGCCGAACGCGCCCTCCTGATGAACGCCGTTCCGGCAGACAGCCGGACGATCGGCCGGAAGGGAGCCGGAACGGACAGCCAGGGCGTGCTCGACGTCGCGGGGCAGCTCGGACTCGCGCTCGGCGACGCCGCAGGCGAGAGCCAGGAGCAGCTGCTCCTCGAAGGCTGGGCCACCTCCGCGTCCTACGAGATCGCGCGCCGGATCGACCCGTCGCTCACGGTGACGCGCGAAAAGCTCGCGACCTTCCCGGTCGCGACGGCGGCCTGGCTGGCCGCGACCCTGCACGCGCTCGAGCTCAGCGGCCTCGCCACCCCGACCGATGACGGCTGGACGCTGACCGGGACGGCCAAGCTGCCCGACCCCGCCCTCGTCCTCCGCACCATCGTCGGCGAGAGCCCGGCACGATCGGCCGAGATGCTGCTGGCTTCGGCCATCGGCGCGACCATCCAGACGGGCGCAATCGACCCCGAGGCTCAGCTCTCGCCCGCCACCGCGACCATCGACGGCTATGAGCTCGGCGGCGTCTCCGTGCGCAACGCCAGCGACCTGCTGGAGAAGCTGGCGCGGGAGGCGAAGCTGCTCAGCCAGGATGGGCGCGCCCGCAACATCCTGCAGGTCGGCTACGGCCCGCTGTCGCATGCCCTGAAGCACCTCGCCGATGCGGACGAGATCCGGCTGACCATCTTCGAGCCCGACGCGCGCCGTCTCGAGCGCGCCCGCCTGGCGCTTGGCGGCGGGCACGGCCTGACCCTGGTCGAGACCGCCGACGAGCTCGGACAGGAGACCTTCGACCTGGCCCTCGCGGCCGAGCGGCTGCACCGGATCGCGGGCGCGGCCCTGCCGAAGCTGCGCGAGGCGCTCGCACCCGGAGGGCTGCTTGCGGCGATCGAACCGCTCCCCTCGCAGTTCCGCGATCTCACGCTCGGGATGAACGAGGGCTGGTTCGACACGGAGCTGTCGGCGGAGTTCCCGGTGAGCCCGCTCCAGAACGAGGAGGGCTGGACCTCCACGCTCCAGGGGAGTGGCTTTGCGGAGGTGACCGCGACTGCCATCGAGCTCGGGCGCGAAGCCGCCATCCTGCTCCTGGCCGAGCCGCCGCGGGCTCACGTCCTCCCGGCGATCCCGGAGCGCAACATCCGCATCGAGCCGACCCGGCTTGCGTCCGAGGGCGACCTCGCTGCGCGGATCGACGCGCTCCTCGCCATGGACGGCCACAAGGTCGATCTACGGACGGACGGGGCCCTGATCGCCCAAAACGCCGCGAACACCGACACCGTTCTGTTCCTCGCCAACCCGGAGCGGCGCGGCGGGCCGGCAGAGCTCGTCCAGCGGCTCTGCCTGGAGCTGAAGGCGTGCGCCGAGAGCGCGGCCCAGGACAAGGCGGAGCTGTGGGTGCTTTCGGTGTCGCACGGCCCGGGCGCCGCCCTCGCCGATCCGGTGACCATGGCGCTCCAGTCGTTCGCCCGCACGCTGGCGAACGAGACGCCGAACATCGTCGTGCGGCGTATCTCCGCGTCGTCGGAGCTGTCGGCTGACGCGGTGGCCGAGGCCGTTCGCAGCCTCATGGCCAGCGAACACACCGAGACGGACTTCGTGGTCCAGGCGGACGGCGTGCGCGTGCTGCGCATCGCGGCGCTGCCAGAGGGCGGATCCGGCCCGCAGGCGGGCGCGGCGCGGCTCGAGCGCGGCGTCGTCGGCGGCCTCGCCGGCCTCGCCTGGGAGGGAATCGAGCGACCATCCGCCGGTCCGGGAGAGGTCGAGATCGCCGTCGAGGCGACCGGCCTCAATTTCCGCGACGTCATGTGGGCGATGTCGCTCCTTCCGGACGACATCCTGGAGGATGGGTTCGCGGGCCCGACCCTCGGGCTCGAATGCGCCGGCACCGTGCTCCGCGTCGGCCAGGGCGTGACCCGCTTCAAGGCGGGCGACCGCGTGATCGCGTTCGCGCCCTCGGCATTCGCGACGGTCGCGGCCGTGCCGCAGAACGTCGTGGCGAAGATCCCGCAAGGGGTGGAGACGGAGGCCGCGGCCACCATCCCGGTCCCCTTCCTCACCGCGTATTACGCGCTCGTGACCCTCGCGGGCATGCGCAAGGACGAGTGGGTGCTGATCCACGGCGCAGCCGGCGGCGTCGGCCTCGCGGCGGTTCAGATCGCGCAGCATCGCGGCGCCAAGATCATCGCCACCGCCGGCTCGCGCGAAAAGCGCGAGCTCCTGCGCTCGCTCGGCATCGAGCACGTGCTGAACTCGCGCTCCTCGGCCTTCGCGGACGAGATCCGCGACATCTGCCCGGATGGCGTCGGCATCGTGCTGAACAGCCTGGCCGGCGAGGCGATGGAGCGCGGCCTGAACGTCTTGAAGCCGTTCGGGCGCTTCATCGAGCTCGGCAAGCGCGACTATGTCGCCAACACCCGCATCGGGCTCCGGCCGTTCCGCCGCAACCTGTCCTATTTCGGCGTGGACGTGGACCAGCTGCTGTCCGACCGCGACCGGGCCTCGGAGATCTTCGGCGAGATCATCGAGCTGTTCGAGGCTGGCGCCTTCAAGCCGCTGCCCTACCGGGTTTACCCGGCCGGCGAGACCGTCGACGCGTTCCGCCTGATGCAGCAATCCGGGCATATCGGGAAGATCGTGCTCCGGCCGCCGACCGAGCCGGTCGCGATGAGCAACGACGCGGATTTTTGCTTCGATCCTGCCCGCACGCATCTCCTCACGGGCGGCTTCGGCGGCTTCGGGCTGGAGACGGCGCGCTGGCTCGCCGATCGCGGCGTGAAGCATCTCGTGCTGACCGGCCGCAACGGCGCGGCGACGCCGGAAGCGCAGGCCGTGGTCGCCGCGCTCCAGGCGCGCGGCGTCGACCTGCGCCCGGTC
>JAQGJZ010000210.1 GCA_028290385.1 Enterovirga sp. | reverse complement strand
CGCGGTCACCGACTGGCTCCGCGATCCCTGGTGCCTGTCCGCATGGTCCGTCGTTCCGCCGGGCCGCGTCGCGATCCGCAGCGCCATGGCGCGGCCGGTCGGCGAGCGCATCTGGTTCGCCGGCGAGGCGGTGTCGCAATCGCTCTGGGGAACCGTAGGCGGCGCTTGGGAAGAGGGCGAGCGCGCCGCGCTGGAGGCCTGCGCCCGGTTGGACCAACCCGCGCCTGCCCCCATCTCGGGCATGGACCCGTCGGGCATCCTGCGCCAGGGTCGGACGGCTTGAGCACGATCGTGCCGACCGAACCGGGCTTGCAGGCCCACCGCCAGGGGAATGTGGGCGCACCATGCTGACCTACGCGGTCGGGGATATTCACGGGTGCCTCGGGCACCTCGTCGCCTTGCTCGACCGCGTCGCGGCGGATGCGGCGGGGCGTCCGCACCGCTTGGTCTTTGTCGGGGATTACATCGATCGCGGCGAGGACAGCGCCGGGGTCATCAGCCTGCTGCGCCGCCTGCAGGGCGAGCGCCCGGGACACGTGATCTGCCTCAAGGGCAACCACGAGGATCTGTTCCTCAGAGCGCTGAAGCGGCCGGACGTGCTCCGCATCTGGCTGCAGAACGGCGGCGAGACCATGCTGGCCTCGTTCGGGGCCGCCGGGCCGGAGGATGTTCCGGCCGACGTGACGGCCTGGATCGCGTCCTGTCCGATCGGGTTCGAGGACGAATGGCGCTACTTCGTCCATGCCGGGCTGCGGCCGGGGCGGCTCCTCGACGAGCAGACGGAGTACGACCGGATCTGGATCCGCGACGAATTCCTTGTCGGCGACCATGATTTCGGGAGGTTCGTGGTGCACGGCCACACGCCGCGTCCGGACGGCCGGCCGGACCTGCGGCGCTACCGGGTGAACCTCGATACCGCGGCGGTGTATGGCGGGCGGCTCACGGCCGCCCGTTTCGGCGACGCCCAGGCGGCGCCGGAGGCGTTCCTCCAGGTCGGGCCCTAGGCGGCGCGCGCCCAGCCGAACACGGAGCGGGCGGCCTCCCGGCGCTGCCGCTCCGGCGCCTGCACCTCCTCGCGGAGCTCAGCGACCAGCCGGGGCGAGATGATGTCGCCGTTCCGGGTGATGATCCAGGCCGCCGACAGCTCGCCTTCCTCGGCCGCGAGCAGCGCCGCCCTGAGGGTCGGGTATACGGCTTCCTCGTCCCAGCCTTCGCCCATCGGCCAAAAGAACAGCTTCGCGGGCGAGTCCCACTCGAAGGTACGCATGGCAACACCGGTTTTCGCTGAATTCGATAGCCCGGATTAAGACCCTCGCAGGGTTGACGGGGACCTAACGGCCGGCGCCACATCGGGGTGCAGAATGCCGCAGGAGCCCGAGGTGCACGGATGCGCACGACGCTGACGCTGCTGGACCTGGCCGGGATGATCGCGCTCCTCCTCTGGGGCGTGCACATGGTCCAGAGCGGGATCCAGCGCGCCTATGGGCCCGAGCTGCGGCGCATGCTGGGCTCCGCGCTCGACACGCGCGTCCGCGGGGTGCTCGCCGGCATCGGGGTCACGGCGGCCCTGCAATCCAGCACCGCGACCGGCCTGATGGTGTCCTCCTTCGCGGCCGGCGGCTTTGTCGAACTCGTGCCGGCGCTCGCCGTGATGCTCGGCGCGAATATCGGCACCACGCTGATCGTCCAGGTCCTGTCCTTCGACGTCGCACGGGTGGCGCCGCTCTTCATCCTGGCCGGCGTCGTGATGTTTCGGCGCGGGACGTCGACCCGGGCGAGGGACCTCGGCCGCGTCGCGATCGGCCTCGGGCTCATGCTGCTGGCGCTCGCGCAGCTGTTGGAGATCCTCACCCCCTACGAAGATTCCCCCTCGCTGCGGTCCATGCTCGGCGTGGTGGTGACCGACCCGCTGGTCGCGATCCTGCTCGCCGCGCTGCTCACCTGGCTCGCGCATTCGAGCGTCGCGGTCGTGCTGCTCGTGATGTCCCTGGCCGAAAAGGGCATCGTGCCGTTCGAGACCGCGATGGCTCTCGTGATCGGGGCCAATATCGGCTCTGCCCTGAACCCGCTGCTGGAGGGCGGATCCGGCGCCGATCCGGCCGGGCGCCGGGTGGCGGCCGGAAACATGATCAACCGGCTCGTCGGGCTCGCGCTGCTGCTCCCGGCCTTGGGCCTGATCGGGCCCGCGATCCTGCGCTACCAACCGGATCTCGGCCGCGCCGTGGCGGATTTCCACATGGCCTTCAACCTTGCGCTGGCCGCCCTTTTCCTGCCCCTGCTGGGGCCCCTGGAACGGCTCCTGCGGCGCTGGTTTCCGGCCCGCGTCGACGCGACCGACCCGGGGCGACCGCAGCATCTGGACCAGGGCGCGCTCGAGACGCCGCCCATCGCCCTCGGGCTCGCTGCCCGCGAGGCGCTGCGGATGGCCGACGTGCTCGAGAGCATGCTGCGCGGCGCCTCCGACGCGCTCGACCGCGGCGACCGCAACCGCATCGGCGAGACGCGGCGCATGGACGACGTGCTCGACACGCTGAACAACGCGATCAAGGCCTACGTCATGGCGCTCGACGTCGACGACATGACAAAAGCCGACCGCCGGCGCGCGGCCGCCATCCTGAGCTTTTCGATCAACCTCGAACACGCCGGCGACATCATCGACAAAAACGTGATGGCCCTCGCGGCCAAGCGCCTGAAGCGCGGCGTGCAGCTCTCGAAGAAGGACCAGCAGGAACTGCGCGACGTGATGGAGCGCCTGGAGGGGAACCTGCGCGCGGCAACCTCCGTGTTCATGACGGAAGACGCGCGCGCGGCCCGCATCCTCGCCGACCAGAAATCGGCCTTTCGCGACATCGAGGCGC
>JAQGJZ010000208.1 GCA_028290385.1 Enterovirga sp. | reverse complement strand
AGCAGGTTCGCGACCAGCTTCATGCGCGTGCCGTTGCCGAACACGCCCAGATCATGCGCCTCGCGCGAGAAATCGGCGAAGATCGGCATCATGCGGGCGATGGCCGCCGAGTCACCGCTTCCATAGACGACGAGGTCGCGAACCGCGGCCTGCGCACCGGTCCCGGATAGCGGGCAATCGAGTCCCACATGCCCGGCCGCCTTCAGCGCGGCCTCGAAGGCCAGCTTGTCCTCGAGCGACAGCGTGCTCGCCTCCGCAACGACGCGGGACGGGACACCGGAGGCGGCGATCGCGCTTGCGGTGGCCGCAACAGCTGCCGGACTTGGAAGACTTGTGATGATGAATTCGGCGCGGCGCGCCACGTCGGCGACATCGGGGGCGAGCTTCACGCCGGCCGCGGCCGCTTCGTCCCGCCGCTCCGGGCTGAGGTCGAAACCGACGACCTCCCATCCGCGCTCGGCGAGATTGCGGGCGATGGATCCGCCCATGATTCCGAGGCCGATGATACCGACCGTGCCTTTCATGGATCCCCCCTGCCCGCAGCCGTCGTGGACTGCGTTGGCATGTAACAAGGGTCATGGTAGCCTATTTTATCGAAAGATAAATAGTAGGGAGCGAGTTTATGCGCATCGGCGTTGTTGGCCTCGGCCGTATGGGAGCCGCGAGCGCGGCACGACTGCAGGAGGTCGGGCACGAGCTGGTCGTGTGGAACCGCTCTGCTGACAAAACGAAGCCCCTGGTGGACGCCGGTGCACAGGCGGCGGCCTCGCCCGCCGAACTCGCCGGCAAGGTCGATGCGATCCTGTCGATCCTCACGGACGCGAACGCGATCGAGACGGTTTATCGCGGCCAGGGCGGCCTTCTGTCCGCCGAGCTCCGGGGCAAGCTCATCATCGAGATGAGCACGGTCCAGCCCGAGACCGAGGTGAAGCTCGCCGACGATGTCCGGCGCATCGGCGGCGCCTTCGTCGAATGCCCGGTCGGCGGAACCGTGATGCCGGCCCGCACCGGCAAGCTCATCGGGCTCGCCGGCGGCGAGGCAGGCGACGTGGCGCGGGCCCGGCCGATCCTCGATCAGCTGTGCCGGCGGCTCGAGCATGTCGGGCCGGTCGGCGCGGGCGCGAGCATGAAGCTCGCCATCAACCTGCCGCTTCTTGTCTTCTACCAGGCGCTCGGAGAGGCCGTGACCCTGTGCCGCCACCTTGGGCACGACCCGAAATGGCTGATGGAGTTCTTCGCCGACACCTCGGGCGGACCGAACATCCTCAAGGTGCGTGGCCCGGCCATCGCGGAAGCACTGGCCGGCGGCAACCCGGCCGCAGCTTTCGATGTCGAATCCATCCGCAAGGACCTGCGGACGATGGTCGCGGAGGGGAAAAAGCTCGGCGCCTCGCTCCCGCTCGCCGAACGGACGCTCGCGGTCTACGACGAGGCCTCGAAGGACGGCTGGGACAGCCGCGACGGCGCGAGCCTTCCGGCATACTGGCCCAGCCGCCAGGGATAGCCCGGCAGAGGGCGCGAGCGGCGGCTCAGGGCCGCCGTTCGGTCGGCTTCTTGCGGGTGGCCGATCGGCTCGCGACCACGATCGGGCTGCCCTCGCCGCCGAGCGCGACCCAGGCGGGGCCGTCGGACCCCTCGCGCTTCACGAACTCGTAGCCGGTCCGATCCCAAGTCAGGACCTTGTCGGTCTCGTTATCGAGAATGAGATCGCCCTTGTCGGTCCGCACCGTGAGCACGGCGTGACCGGCGTCGCGCTTGTCGATCACCACCGTCATCCGCATCGCCCGGCGCGGAAGCCCGGCCTCGGACAGCAGCTTGCGCTTCAGCAGCTGGATGTCCTCGCAATCGCCCTTGCCGTCGTCCGGTAAATCCCAGCGGTCGTTGACGCCCCAATGGGCGCGATCCGTGATCGGCTCGATCGTCTGGTTGACCTTGAGGTTGACGCGCTTGATCAGGGCCCAGGTCTCGGGCGTGAGCGTGATCACGGCCGGTTCGGCGAGATCCACCGCGCATTCCGCCGGCAGGCGTCGGCAGAAATCCTTCCAGGCCGTGGTCGGCCGGTCGTCGTCCCCGCCCAGGGCCATGTCCGGAGCTGAGGGCAACGTCGCCACTTCCGCCGCAATCCCCTCGAGGGAGGGGCTGGCGAGGGCCAGGCACAGTACCGCTGATGCGATCCAGCCGAGGCTGGCCGCCCGAAAATTCCCCATCGTCCACCGCCCGTTTTTCGGGTCGTCATGCATGGCCGGGGCCAAGCCCGGCCTGCTGATCATCAGGCTGCGGCTCCCATGGTTAACCAGGGGTTACCGCGACCCTCTTGTAGACCGACCGCACGAGCTACCAGCGCGGCTCGGGCGGCGCGGGGTCACGCCCTCGGAAACGGCTCCTCGACGCCGTCCGGCAGCGGCACCTCGAAGGCGTTGATGGTCATCGAGATCAGGCCGTAATAGCCGAGCACCCCGACCAGATCGACGACGCCGAGTTGGCCGAGCGTGTCGAGCGCGAACTGGAACGTGGCATCCGAGACACGGCGGTTGCGGAGCAGCTCGCTCGAAAACGCGTACACGGCGCGCTCGTCGGGCTGGCTGAGCTTCGGCTCCTGCCCGAGCCGAATCGCCTCCACGGCCTCGGCCTCGAGGCCGGCCCGCATCGCGATCGGGGCGTGCACGGCCCATTCGAACCCGGCCTGCCAATGGGCGCCCGTGGTGATGATGGCGAGTTCGGACAAACGCTGGGTCAGGCTCGTGCCGTAGCGGCAGAAGGCGCCGAGCTCCTGGGCCTTCTCGGCCAGGCCGGGGCTGTTCACCCAAACGCGGAGCGGGCCCTCCACGATGCCGCGCGGGCCGGACATGATCGCGTCGTAGACGCGGCGCTGTTCCGGGCTAAGCTCGTCGGGGACGATATCGGGAAGGCGGGGCATCGGTTCCTCGTCGGTTCAGTGGGGGTGGATGTGGAGCTTTGGGGCTTCTGGCGCTCGCTCGCGAGCTTTCGCGTGCGGATCGCCCTCAACCTGAAGGGGATCTCCTACGAGGAAATCCCGATCGACCTCATGGCCGGCCTGCAGAAAGGCGAGGCGTACCGGGCCGTGAACCCGCAGATGGTGTTGCCGGCGCTGCGCGACGGCGACGGGCCGGTGCTGTTCCAGTCGGTGGCCATTCTCGAATACCTGGACGAAACGCATCCCGAGCCGCCGCTGCTGCCGCGCGATCCGCGCGGACGAGCGCGGGTGCGCGGGCTGGCCGCCATCGTCGCGGCAGATTCCCACCCGCTCATCGTGCCGCGCATCCGCGAATACCTGGAACACGAGCTGGGCGTCCCGGAGGAGGCCCGGGCGGCGTGGTGCAGGCACTGGATCCAGGCCGGGCTCAAGGCCGTGGAAAGCCACCTCGCGAACGAGGCCGAAACCGGGCGCTTCTGCCACGGCGACCAGGTCACGATCGCCGATATCTGCCTTGTGAGCCTCATGGCCGGCGCGAAACTCTTCGGCGCCGACACGGACGGGCTCGACGGGGCGAACCGGATCGCCGCCGCCTGCATGGAGTTGCCCGCCTTCGCGGACGCCCATCCGTTGCGCCAGCCCGGGGCGCCGGGGCGCGGCTGACGCCGCGCGCTAGACAGGCTGGACCGGCACCGGGGCGTTGGTGGCGGCCGAGCGGCAGATCGCCTCCAGGACGGCAACGTTGCCGACCTTCTGCGGATCGGTGAACGGATAGGCCGCGCCGCTCTCGATGGACCGCGCAAAGGTCTCCAGACCTTCACGGACGGTGTCGAGCCACTCGTAATCCTGCGTTTCCCGGCGACCGTCGCGGTACTGCACCGTGAGGGTGGTCGGGCCGGGCGTGTCGGGATGGGTGTGGTTGCGGATCTCGGCCCAGCCCTCCGACCCGAACACGGTCAGGCCGATATAGAGCGGCGTGACCAGGATCGCGTTGATGTAGCCCGTGGCGCCGGATTCGAAGCGCATCAGAACGGAGATGACGTCGCCGGTCGCCCGGTACGCCACCCGGCTCGTCGTCGCCGCATAGACCTCCCGCATCGGACCGAAGAGGTCGAGAAACAGGTCCGTAAGATGCACGCCCATCGCCGTCATGCCGGCCGCGGGCGCGTCCTTCGGGGAAGCGCGCCAATCGGTTTCGGGCACCTTGGCGAGCTTGTCGTGACTGAAATTCGCCTCCGCATGCATGATCGTGCCGAGCGCGCCGGCGCGGACCAGGCGGCGCACCTCGCCGATCGCGGCCTCGTAGCGGCGCTCATGCCCGATCCCGAGCATCACGCCCGCCTTGCGGCAGGCCTCGACCGAGCGCTCGGCATCCGCGCGGTTGAGCGCCAGCGGCTTCTCGCAGAAGACGTGCTTTCCGGCAGCCGCGGCCGCGAGCACCTGCTCGGTGTGCAGCGTGTGCGGCGTCGCGAGGATCACGGCGTCGATCGCGGGATCGGCCAGCACCTCGGACAGGTCGGACGCGAAGCGCACGCCGTGCTCCGCCGCGAAGGCGGCCCGCTCCGGGTTCTTCTCCACCGCAGTCACGATCTGCATCACATCGGAGCCGGCCATCCGCCGGATGATGTGCTGTCCCCACCAGCCGAGCCCCGCCACTGCAGCCCTGATCACGCGCGTTCCCCCTGTTTTGTCTGTTGTTGGCCCGAGCCGCCGCGCCTGCCCTAGTCCTGAAGCGGTGCGTGCGTGCCGTATCGGCCGGCCGCGAAGATCAGCGGCTCGCCCTCGCGGTAATGAGCCTGGATGACGCGGCCGATGAAGATCATGTGGTCGCCGCCCTCGATGGTGCTCTCGGTGCGGCACTCAAAGATCGCGAGGCTCTCGTCCAGCATCGGGCAGCCGGCGATGCCGGCCGAGAACTCGACATCCTCGAACTTGTCGTGGCGGGGCGTCGCGAAATGGCGCGAGGCATGGCTCTGCGCGGTCGAGAGCACGTTCACGACGAAATGCCCAGAATCCGTGAAGCTCGACAGCGAGGGCGCGGCCAGTCGCAGGCTCCACAGCACGAGCGGCGGATCGAGCGACACGGCCGAGAAGGAGTTCGCCGTCAGCCCCTCGTACTTGCCGTCGGGCGTGCGCGTCGTGATCACGGTAACGCCGGTCGCGAACCGCCCGAGAGCCTGCCGGAGCAGCCTGGGGTCCGTCGCCTCGCGATCGAGCGGAAGAGACAGCATCGTCATGAGGCTTCGCCTAGCCGGTTCCGAAACCGCAAGAAAATGATAGTTTCTTCTTCCTGCGATTATGAATCCGCATGCCGGGGGTGAGATGGTCGGAAGCCTGCAGGATATCAGGCTCTTTGTGGCCGCCTACGAGGAGCGCTCGTTCACGGCCGCCGCGGAACGCGAGAACGCGACCCAATCCGGTGTGTCGCAGCACATTCGCAAGCTGGAGCAGCGGTTCGGGCTCAGCCTGTTCAGCCGCGACAAGGGGCGGGTGCAACCGACGCCGGCGGGCGACACCTATTACCGCGCCTGCCTCGACGTGCTTCGGGCCCACGACGCCGCGACCAAGGCGGTACAGAGCTTCGACGGCGGGCTCGACGGAGAGGACGTGCTCGGCCTCATGCCGACGATGACGCGGTGCGTCCTCGCCCCCGCGCTCGCCCGCTTCAGCGACACGCATCCGAATGCCGCGATCCGGGTCGTCGAGGGCTACAGCGCGAGCCTCACGCAGATGGTCCAGGCGGCCGAGCTCGACTTCGCCATCGTGCCGGGGACGGCCGGGATCGCCGGGGTGAAGAGCCGGCTGTTTACGCGCACGCCGGAAGTCCTGGTCTCGGCTGCCGGGCACACCAGCCGGACCAACATGGAGCCGGTCCGGCCGCGTGAGCTCGGTCCGATCCGGCTGGTGGTTCCCGGCCGCGCCAATACGCGCCGGCTCAGCATCGAGTCCTACTTCGCCTCGAACGGCGTCACGATCGAGCGGCTGATCGAGCTCGACGCCATGCTCGGCACGCTCGACCTCGTCAGCCAGTCCGAATGGGTCGCGGTTCTGCCCGGCATCATGATGGCGGCCGAGCGCGAGCCCGCCTCGCTCGTCATCAATCCGCTGACCGCCCCGACCCTGACCCTCGACCTGGTCCTGATCGAGCCGGCGCGCCGCACCATCTCGCCCATCGCGGCCGCGTTCCTGGCCATGCTCGAGGAAGAATCCCGCCGCATCAATTCGAAATGGGCGCGCTTTGCGATGCTCGACCCGGTCTGCGGCTGAGCGGCTCAGCTCTCCGCCCCTTGGGCGATCGCCGCCAAAAGCTCGTCGTCCGTCATCCGGGACCAGTGGGCCGGGAGGACGAGACGGCGCGAGCGGGCCGCGCCCGAGGGCGTGCACACCACCTGTACGTCGTCCGAACCCGCGACCCGGGCCGCCTCGCGCTTCTCCGGAGCATTCCCGAGGCCCGCGAAGGCCTGGATGCAGGTCCAGGTGATCCCTTCGGCATCGGTCACCTCGCGCGCCTCGCTGCCCATGCCCAGCCTCCCTGCCCGTCGCTCACACGCGTGCCGGTCGCGAGGGAACGCCGAGCCGAGATCACGGTTCAGCTTGTGCCGAACCGGACCGACCTGCTTCATGAACACCGCGAACCTGCAACTCGAGGGCGTCTACGCCGCAATCGCAGCACTCATGACGGCGCTGCGCGCCAAAAATCTCCTGTCGGAAGGCGAGATCGATGCGGCGCTGGCCGGGGCGGAACAGAGCCTCGTGAAGGATGGCGCGCGCCCGGCCGAGCTTTCGGCCGCCAATCTCGACGCGATCCAGTTCCCCCTGCGGCTTCTCAGGCTGGCGAATGCCCGCGCGGCGCGCGGGGAGGATTGCTCCTTCGCCGGGCTCGCAGCCGAGGTCGGGCGCAGCAAGCCGGACCACGACCGCAAGGCCGCCGCGACCAGCGCAGGCTGAAAACCCCTTCCGCTCTCGGCACCGTGAGGGCGGTCACCATGCGGCAAGGCTCGCATGGCGCGATCGGTGCCACCGCGTTACATCGAGCCTCATGAGCGACGAGAGTCCCATTCCCGATCTGTCCCGGCGCAGCATCCTCAGAGGAAGCGCCGCCTGGGCAGCCCTTCTGGCTGCCGCGACGCCCGCCCTCGCGCAGAACCGGCGACGCGAGTTCTATGACGATCCGTATGACGGCGGCGGCGCCGAGGAAGACCTGTGGCAGGGCCGCAGCCGGTACCGCGCGCCGCCCCAGGATACGTTCTACGACACCCAGGTGCAGCAGGATTACTACATCCGCGACCCGCTCGCGCCAGAGGGGCGCGGCAGGGATCCGTACGACCAGTATCCCTATGGTTCGCGCCGGCGCGCTCCGGGCGCGGCCGGCCCGGCCGAGACGCCGCTGGCCGGGGGCGGTTTCGATTACCGGCGCATCTATGCGCGGGTCGACGGCGAGCCCTTCCCGGTTCCGGCCTTCAATCACAGCCGGGTCCGGCCCGAATTCCTGCGCCGCGAGGTGAGCTACCGCGGAAGCGAGCCCGCCGGCACCATCGTGGTCGATCCGCACGCGCGGCACCTGTACTTCGTGCAGGGCAACGGCCAGGCGATCCGCTACGGGGTCGGCGTCGGACGCCAGGGCTTCTCCTGGTCGGGCACGGCGACGATCAATTCCAAGCAGGCCTGGCCGGACTGGTATCCGCCGAAAGAGATGATCGCGCGCGATCCAAAACTGGCCAGGTCTCTCACCCAGCTCCAGAGCGGCACCGGCATGCATGGCGGCCCGGGCAATCCGCTCGGCGCCCGCGCCCTCTACCTATGGCAGAACAACAAGGACACGCTCTACCGCATCCACGGCACCACCGAGCCGTGGACCATCGGAACCTCTGTGTCCTCCGGCTGCATCCGCATGGTCAACCAGGATGCGATCGACCTCTACGGCCGCGTGAGCGTCGGAGCGGAGGTCAGGGTCCTCGGGTGATCGGTCCCGGCCGCACAGGCCGGGACCGTTTCGGTCAGATGCTCAGCGTCCCGGCCTTTGCGGCGGCGTAGCGCTCGGCGACCTTCGGCCAGTTCACGACGTTCCACCACGCCTTGAGATAATCCGGCCGGCGGTTCTGGTACTTCAGGTAATAGGCGTGCTCCCACACGTCGTTCCCGAACAGAACCCGGCTGCCCTCCATCAGGGGCGTGTCCTGGTTCGGCTTGCTCACCAGCGCGAGCTTTCCGGACTTGTCCACCGTCACGAACACCCAGCCGGAGCCGAAGACGCGGCCGCCCGCGGCGTTGAAATCCTCCGTCAGCTTGGCGTAGCCGCCGAGGTCGCGATCGATGGCCGCCTTCACGTCGCCGGTCGGCTCGCCGCCTGACCCGCCCATGATCTGCCAGAACATCGTGTGGTTGGCATGCCCGCCGCCGTTGTTGCGGATCACAGTGCGGACCGCCTCCGGCACGCTGTTCAGATTGGCGAGAAGCTCTTCCAGCGGCTTCTTGGCGAGTTCGCCATGGTCCTTCAGGGCCGTGTTCAGGTTGTTGACGTAGGCGGCGTGATGGCGGCCGTGGTGCAGTTCCATGGTCTGCGCGTCGATATGCGGCTCGTTCTTGTTCGCCGCGTAGGGCAGCGGGTCGAGCCGGAAGGGCCCGCTCGGCGCCGGGTTCTGCGCGAAGGCCGGCCGGACCAGCGGGGCTGCGGCAAGCGCCCCGAACCCAGCCAGAATCGAGCGGCGGTGAAGACCTGTCATGCGGTTCCTCCTTGGCGGCGAGAGAGCCGAAAGCGGCGGCGCGGCCGAGCCTACAACGTTCCTTGCGTCGTTTTGGCGTGAGCCGCAGGCAGCAGTCACGCTTGGGGCCACGTGGGAGCGCAGGCTCCCCGTGCCAAGGGCGAGCGCGAGGATCCGCTCACACGCTCACGTGATCGGCGCCTTGGCGCTCAATCATCCCCGAACCAGCCGTCGTGGCTCGGCTCCCGGCAGCGATAGCCGATGAAGCATTCCGGGGTGTCGCGGGTCGGCACGAAGGCGGCCTGCGTCGTTTCGGTGGGCTGGCAGAAGGAGCGGTCGCGCACGAAGCGATCGTAGGTCTGGCCTCCGGTCCCGATCACGGCGGCACCGCGGGCCGCCAGGAAGCCGCGCGCTTGGCCGCAGTTCATAGCCGTCGTCGAGGCCCTCTGAGCCAAGGCCGCCGTGGCGAGCACCGACAGTCCCAGAGCCACTGCGAACCTGACCATGCGCGATCTCCTCACGCGCATCCAACGTCCGCTGCTCGTGATCGATCCGGTCCGCAGCCGGACGGCTCCACCCGCGGATCTGCGAGCCGCGATCAGGTGCTTCCCCGCCCTTTCGCCGAGGCGTGATGGCCGGCGCGATCGCGGTCAGGAACCGTTGGAGCCTCGACAACGTGCCAAGCCGGGGACTTACTGGACCGCAGGATCGCGGCAGGGAATGACCGCGGGTTGGGAGGGATC
>JAQGJZ010000195.1 GCA_028290385.1 Enterovirga sp. | reverse complement strand
GCGCCTCGCCGCACTCCTCGAGCTGCTTCTCCATGTTGATCTTGATCTTGTGCATCGGCACGTGGCCGGGGCCCTCGATCATCACCTGGCAGCCCTTGTCCCAGGCGATCTTGGTGAGCTCGCCGAGGGTCTCGAGCTCGGCGAACTGGGCGCGGTCGTTGGCGTCGGCGCGGGAGCCCGGACGCAGGCCGTCCCCGAGCGAGAACGAGACGTCGTAGGCCCGCATGAAGTCGCAGATCTCGTCGAAGCGCTCGTAGAGGAACGATTCGCGGTGCCCCGCGAGGCACCAGCGCGCCATGATCGAGCCGCCGCGGGAGACGATGCCCGAGACGCGGTTGGCCGTGAGCGGGACGTGCGCGAGGCGGACGCCCGCGTGGATGGTGAAGTAATCGACGCCCTGCTCGGCCTGCTCGATCAGGGTGTCCTTAAAAACCTCCCAGTCGAGCTTGAGCGGGTCGCCGTCGACCTTCTCCAGCGCCTGGTAGATCGGCACGGTGCCGATCGGGACCGGCGAGTTGCGCAGGATCCAGCCGCGGATGTTGTGGATGTTGCGGCCGGTGGAGAGGTCCATGACCGTGTCGGCGCCCCAGCGGGTCGCCCACACCATCTTCTCCACCTCCTCGGCGACGCCGGACGTCACGGCCGAGTTGCCGATGTTGGCGTTGATCTTGACCAGGAAGTTCCGGCCGATCGCCATCGGCTCGACTTCGGGGTGGTTGATGTTGGCCGGGATGATGGCGCGGCCGCGCGCGATCTCCGAGCGCACGAATTCGGGCGTCACGAAATCCGGGATGGCGGCGCCGAAGCTCTCGCCGTCCGCGATGGTCTCGGCCGCACCCGCCACGGCCGCCTCGCGGGCGATGTTCTCGCGGTGCGCGACATAGATCATCTCGTCCGTGATGATCCCGGCCTTGGCGAACTCGTATTGCGTGACGGGCTGCCCCGGCTTGCCGCGCAGGATGGTGCGCTGGGCGGGGCATTCGGGCACGAGCTTGTCGGCCCCGACATTGCCGTTGTCCTCGGGCTTCACGGCGCGGCCGGGGACGGCCTCGAAGCCGCGCGCGTCGATCCAGGCGCGGCGCGTCTGGCGCAGGCCCTGGGCGAGGTCGATGCCGGCGTCCGTTTCGGTGTAGGGGCCGGAGGCGTCGTACACGCGCACCGGCGCTTCCTTCGGGTCCGTCAGCGTGATCTCGCGGAACGGCACGCGGATGTCCGGCCGGTTTTGCGGCGCGGCATAGACCTTGCTCGAGCCCTGGATCGGGCCGGTGGTCACCGTTTCGGGCGTGCCGACCGGCAGCTTGGCGGATTTCGGATCGATGTTAAGTGTCATTGTCTCGCTCCCTCGCACGCCGAAACGCGCTCGTTATGGGATGCTGCGAGAGATGGAGGGCGCTGGGTGACTGTACTGACGCGCGCCGGTTCCAGTCCCTTCGCCGGCATGACCCGGATCAGGTTCAAGGGTCACGGCGAACCAGCCGTATCTCAGCCCCTTAACGGGACCCCCCTCGGAACGGCGCGAATGTCGGCTCCCGGCCGACGCTTGTCAAATCCTCGTCAGGACGCGGAGCGCTCCCGGCGGGCCGCGTCGGACAGCATCGCCCGCACGCGAAACCCGTGCTCGCGGAAGGCAAGGGCCAGTTCGAGGCGCTCCGCCTCGTCCGGGCGCCCGATCCAGCGCAGCTTCCTGATCTGTTTGGTGAGGTCCCGGCGCAAGCTCTCCGTGATCTCGACCTCGGGCGGGCGTTGAGCCGTTGCTTGAGCTGCCATGGCGATCCTCCGACGATTTCAGTTGAGGAGCGCAGCCTGGGTGAGCTCGCGCAGGTAGGGCTCGCGTCGCGTGCGATGGAGTTCGCGCAGCCTGTTCATCACGTGGTTCTTGGCCGCCGATCCCGCGTCGGCGCGGCCGATGCGCTCGCATTCGCGCGCATAGGCGAAATCGAGCTCGACCAAGTCCGTGATCAGCCGGTCCAGACTGACGTCCCTCGGTCGTGATGGTGTCTGTGTACGTTGGCCAGTTTGGGTGTTTTGGGCGTGTTTTGGGCTTTGCTGAACCACTCGACCGCCTCCCGAACGCGACGCGTCTGCAACAAATGTTAGTGCGGGCGTGGTCGCGTTCAGTTCGGCGCCTGACACAGCGGGGTCTTGTACGGAATCGTACTTTCGGGCGTTAGGGCGCGAAGATTCCGGGAAGCAGGCGCTCGAAATTGCGCCGGTTCGTGCGGTAGCAAGCGCACGAGCTTTGCTCGAGCTTGGCCCCGTCCACGATCTGGATCTTGCCCCGCCCCTGTTGGATCAATCCCGCAACCTGCAGATGGCGGGCGATGATGCTGACGGTCGGCCGCTGCACGCCGAGCATCTCGGCGAGGAAGTCGTGCGTCAGCGGGAGATCGTCCCGGCCCGCCCGGTCGCGGGTTGTCAGGATCCAGCAGCAGCACCGGGCCTCGACGGAGTGAAGCGCGTTACAGGCAACCGTCTGAAAGGTTTGAAACAGGAGAGCCTGGCTATAGCGGGTGAACACGTCCTGCATGCTCGGATGCGCCTTGACGATCTCCAGCAGCCGCGCGCTGCCCATGCGCGAGGCAGTGCCCGGCATCTGAACGACGTAGCGGCCGAAAGAGCTCTCGGCGACGAGCGACGTGACGAACCCTGCGACGCCCTCCCGGCCGAACACGGCGACCTCTGCGGTTGCGCCGTCCTCAAGCACGGCGACCAGCGAGATCAGACTGCCATGCGGAAAGTACGTGGAGGCGACCGGCTCGCCGGGCTCGTAGAGCGTCTCGCCCTGCCGAAGCTCGACAAGACGCAGCTCCGATCTCAAAAGTTCGAAGTCGGCCGGCTCCAAGGCTGCGAGGAGGCGATTGGCGAGGTGCGGTTCGCGCAAGGACTCGACCGACCTACCCGGTGAAGCGTTGCGCGACGGGTCGAGGCCCTTGCCCGTTCCCGCCCGTTCCGGAGGGGCCACGTGCTGTCTCCTCGCGTTCGTTCGAGCGCAACTTTCGGTTGATGCTTCTGTTCCGCCTTGGGTCCTGGACGATGGCGCGACCGTCTCGGCAGAGCCGCCCCGCCTTGTGCGGCGCCGCGACCTCGGCCGGGTGACGGCTCGGGCAGCGCCCATTGCTCGACATGGCACATCCTCCCGGCGGCGCCTTCGGGAGGTCAGCCCCGGGGCGACGCTCGACGGGGAGGCTAGGCAGCGGTCGGACAGGTGCTCAAGCGAGGCGTCCTGCCGACGCACGTCACACGGCCATGTTGTCCAGAAGGCGGACCTGGCCGAGCCGGGCCGCGACGAGCAGGCGGGCCGGGCGGCCGGGCACCAGCGTATCGAGCGGCGCGACGGTCTCGGGGTCGGCGACCGCCAGGTAATCGATCGGCCCAAAGCCGAGGCGCTCCAGCTCCGCCCGGCCCGCAGCCAGGGCGTCCGCGACCGGCCCGAGGCGCAGCTCGCCGGCGACGCGCGCCAGAACGCCGTTCAGCTTGCGGGCGGTCTCGAGCTCTTCGGGGGTCAGGTACGCGTTGCGGGAGGAGAGCGCGAGGCCGGCCTCGTCGCGCACGGTCGGGTG
>JAQGJZ010000165.1 GCA_028290385.1 Enterovirga sp. | reverse complement strand
CTCGGGCCCGATGTGGTGGAGCACCTGCGCGCCTCGCTCGATCACGACCGAGCGGGTGAGGTCCCCCGAGGTCACGATGTCGTCATAGGCGGAGCGAGGAACGCCGAGCGAGTCGAGCTGTTGCGCGACCGAGCCGCCAGGACGCGGCGCGTTCGACACCAGCACCACGCGGCCGCCGCCCTCGCGGAAGGCCGAAAGTGCGACGCCCGCGTCCGGAAACGCCTTGAGGCCGTCGTGCAGCACGCCCCAGATGTCGCACAGGAGCAGGTCGTAGCGCCCGGCGAGGTCGGCGAAGCGGGATATGATCGCCGGAGCGGACGGGTCGCCTGCGGGCGCTGATGATGGGCTGGACACGCCGCGGCGCTAGGGAAGGGCGGGGGACAAGTCAACCTCGCGCTGGCGCGGCCTAGCCGGCGCGGCGCAGGAAGTCGCGCAGCGAGCCCTGCGACGGGCCCGAGCCATTCGGCTTCGGCGGCGGCTCCGGCGAGGGCGGCGCCTTTGCGGCGCCGACCGGGCGCGCCGGCCGCTCGAGGATGGCGTCGGCGGGGCAGGGGAGGGCGAGGCCGAACCCCTGGGCGAGCGTCACGCCGATGTCGATCAGCTCGGGCACCACGACGTCGTCCTCCACGCCCTCCGCCACGACCTCGATGCCGCTGCGGCCGAGGGCGCCGATCAGGGTCACCAGGTCGGCATGGGCCCCGTCCGAGTCGATCGCCGCGATGATGCGCCTGGTGTCGAGTCGGACATGGCGGATGCCGAGCCGGGCCAGCGCGGGCGGGTTGAGGTTCTCGTCCGTGACCTCCCGCAGCGCAAAGCATACGCCGGCGCGGCGCATCCGCCCGAGCACCTCGGAGCCGGCGGCGGCCGCCGTCCAGGCGTCCTGCCCGAGCTCGAGCACGAGGCGTCTGCCCGCCGCGCCGTGATCCTCGACGAGGGCCTCGAGCCGGCGCATGAAGCCGTTGTCCTCCACGGAGGCCGCCGAAAGCGGCACGCTCACCCGGGCGTCGCTGCCGGCGGCCGCGAGGCGGTGCGCGAAGACCAGGCTGCGGGCGACCAGGTCGAGCTCGAAGGTCGGCAGGGCGCCGCCGCCGGCGAGCGCGGCCGTGTACTGCGCCGGGAGCAGCGGCTCCTGCCCGGCATGCAGCAGCGGGAACATCTCGTAGACGCGCTCGCGCCGCTGCGGCAGGTCGACGATCGCCTGGGCGTGCAGGTCGATGTCTCCGGCCGTCGCGGCCGCGACGATCCGGCCGTGGCCCTCGCCCTCCGCCGCGCCGGGCGCAGGCGTCGTCAGGTTGTCGGACAGGGCCGCGGCTGCGGCCTCGCGGGCTGGCGGCAGGAAGGATGGGACAAAGGAAGGCGCGGGCAGGGACGAGGCGCCGAGCGGCTCCAGTGCGGACGCGGAGCGGTAGCTCATCGGCGGGTCGCCCCGCTGCTTCAGGGTGACGATCTCGCGATCCTGGACCGCCATCGCCTCCGCGAGGCTCCTGACGACCTGGCTGAGCGAGTGCACGTCGCCCGCAACGTCGTCGAGCGTCGATTTGGCCTTCGAGCCGGAGCCGTCGAGCGCCGCCAGGCTCGTTTCGATGCGGAGCAGCGTCTGGGCCAGAAGATCCAGCTCCTCCGACACCTTCTCCTGCTGGGTGCGCGTGCGGTCGATCTGGCCGCGCAGGGCGATAAGCCCGACAACCGCCGCCAGGGTCGCTCCAAGCGCCAGGGCGGCGACGTCCAGCTCCACGGGCGTCGCAAGATGAAGCGCCAGGGCAGCCGCGCAGACCAGCGCGAGCCCGACAAGGAATACGACCCCAAGCGTTCGGCCGGCCCCCGCCGCCGTTCCCCGCATCACCACTCGAACCCGCCCCCGATAAAGGCCCGAATCGCCCCCGCCTCCGTTCATCGGCGACCCGCCAGAGAGGGTAAAGAGTCCGTTCTGCAACGGTGACCCGAAAAGCCTCCTGCACAGCTATTGGGGGCAAAATCCCGGTGTGGTGCGTTGAACAGGACCAATCGCCGAACAGCGCAAAGGAGCAGCCATGAGCGACGACGTCCGCGAGATCGAGATGCGGGTGGAAGGGGTTTCCGCCCCGGACGCGGTCGGCCCGGTCGCGAGCGCGATCCGCGCGCTCGACCCGCAAGCGACCGTGCGCCTCGATCCGGCGACCGGCATCGTCCATGCGATGACGCGCCGGGATACGCTGGAGGTGGTTGCGGCGCTCGCCAAGGCGGGGTTCGAGGCCCGGGCGATGACGCTCTGATCGGACCCCCGGCCATGCCCTCCGGACATTGGTGCCGCCCGCCGAAGCTGTTACGTTGTCGCAGTCTTCCAACCAAGGTGAAGAACAATGTCCCCTGCACAGGGCCTGCGGGCCGCAAACGACGTGACCAACCCGAACGATCTCGACTCGTGGTGGCTCCCGTTCACGGCCAATCGCTCCTTCAAGGCGCGGCCCCGCATCGTCTCCCGTGCCAAGGACATGTATTATTACACGGCCGATGGCCGGCAGGTGATGGACGGCGCGGCGGGCCTGTGGTGCGTCAA
>JAQGJZ010000144.1 GCA_028290385.1 Enterovirga sp. | reverse complement strand
ATGACGCAGGTCGTGCTCGCCTCGTCCTGGAAGCAGATTTCCTACAACTTCCTGTTCTTCCTCGCCGGCCTGCAGGCGATCCCGAAAAGCGTGATCGAGGCGGCCGCGATCGACGGGGCGCGGCCCTGGCGGCGGTTTTGGACGATCATCCTGCCGCTGCTCTCGCCGACGACCTTCTTCCTGATCGTCGTGAACATCGTCTACGCCTTCTTCGAGACCTTCGGCACGATCGACGCCATGACGGGCGGTGGGCCCGCAAAGGCGACGGAGACGCTGGTCTATAAGGTCTATGCCGATGGCCGGCTCGGGGGCGACCTCGGCGGCTCGGCCGCGCAATCGGTCATTCTCATGATCATCGTGATCGGGCTCACGGCGGTTCAGTTCCGCTTCGTCGAGCGCAAGGTGACCTACTGATGGTCGAGCGCCGCACCCTTTTTGGAAGGCTCCTGCCCCACCTCGTGCTGCTCGCCGGCGTCGCGGTGGTCGCGTTCCCGGTCTACCTCGCGGTGGTCGGCTCGACGCACGAATCCGCCGTGATCGCCAACGGCCAGATGCCGCTCTACCCGGGCGCCCAGGCGGCCGACACGTATTACCGCACCCTGTTCATCGGCCCGGGCCGGACGACCCGCGAGCCGGTGTCCGGGATGCTGCTGAACAGCTTCCTGATGGCCATGATCATCGCGGTCGGAAAGATCGCGATCTCGATCCTGTCGGCCTACGCGGTCGTGTATTTCCGCTTTCCGCTGCGGATGGCGGCGTTCTGGATGATCTTCGTCACCCTGATGCTGCCGGTCGAGGTGCGGATCTACCCGACCTACAAGGTCGTGGCAGATCTCGGGATGCTCGATTCCATGGCCGGGCTCACGCTCCCGCTGATCGCCTCGGCCACCGCCACGCTGCTGTTCCGGCAGTTCTTCATGACCGTGCCGGACGAGCTGGTCGAAGCCTCGAAGATCGACGGGGCGGGCCCGTTCCGCTTCTTCAAGGATACGCTGCTGCCGCTCTCGCGCACGAACATGGCGGCCTTGTTCGTGATCCTCTTCATCTATGGCTGGAACCAGTACCTCTGGCCCCTGCTGATCACGACGCGCGACGACATGCAGACGATCGTGATCGGCATCAAGAAGATGATCGTCACGTCCGACGCGCTCACCGAATGGCAGATCGTGATGGCGACGGCCGTGCTCGCCATGCTGCCCCCGGTGCTCGTCGTCGTCCTCATGCAGAAACTGTTCGTCCGCGGCCTCGTGGAAACCGAGAAATAGATGGCCTCAGTCACCCTCACAGACGTCCGCAAGGTCTATCACGGCGGCGTCGAGGCCGTGCGCGGCGTGTCCTTCGACGTGGCGGATGGCTCGTTCTGCGTGCTGGTCGGCCCATCGGGCTGCGGAAAATCCACCCTGCTGCGGATGGTGGCAGGGCTCGAAACGATCTCGGGCGGGACGGTCCGGATCGGCGATCGCGTCGTGAACGACATCGAGCCGTCGGAGCGGGACATCGCCATGGTGTTCCAGAACTACGCGCTCTACCCGCACATGAGCGTCTACGACAACATGGCCTACGGGCTGCGCAACCGCGGCACGCCCAAGGCCGAGATCGACCAGCGCGTGCGCGAAGCCGCCCGCATCCTCGATGTCGAACCCTATCTCGACCGCCGGCCGAAGGCGCTGTCGGGCGGCCAGCGCCAGCGCGTCGCGATGGGCCGAGCCATCGTGCGCAAGCCGCAGGTGTTCCTGTTCGACGAGCCGCTCTCCAACCTCGACGCCAAGCTGCGGGTGCAGATGCGGGTCGAGATCAAGCGCCTGCAGCGCGCGCTCGGGGTCACGTCGCTCTACGTCACGCACGACCAGGTCGAGGCCATGACGCTGTCCGACCTGCTCGTGGTGATGAACGGCGGCCGCGTGGAACAGATCGGCACGCCGACCGAACTCTACCGCAGGCCCGCGACCCGCTTCGTGGCCGGCTTTATCGGCTCGCCGGCCATGAACTTCCTGGCCGGCCGGATCGAGAACGAGGGCACGGTGACGATCGACGGCCACCGCATCGCGCTCGGCACGCCGGCCCGGGGCATGCTCCCCGGCGCCGCCGTCGAGGTCGGGCTGCGGCCGGAGGATCTGCAGCTCGCGAATGGCGGCGGCGCGCAGCTTTCCATGGAGGTGGAGTTCGTCGAGGAGCTCGGCGCGACGCGCCTGCTCCATGGTCGATCCGCCGGCGGCGCGATCACCGTGCAGGTCCCGGCCGCCGAAACCCGGTCCAGCGGCACGCTCGGCCTCGCGATCGATCCGGCGCTAGTGCACCTGTTCGACCCCGCGGACGGCCGCCGCGCCGGTATGGCCGGCTGAGGCGCCGCCGAGCTTGCGCCGGCGCTGGGCCCGGCGCGACAGGGCGTTCAGCCCCTCCACCAGGGCCGAGAAGGCCATCGCGGCATAGATGTAGCCCTTGGGCACATGCACCCCGAAGCCATCGGCGATCAGGGTCATGCCGATCATCAGCAAGAAGGCGAGCGCCAGCATCACGATCGTCGGGTTGCGCTTGATGAAGGCCGCGAGCGGGCCCGAGGCTGCCGCCATCACGCCGACCGCAATGACGACCGCGGCGATCATGATCGGCAGGTGGTCGGTCATGCCCACCGCCGTGATGATCGAGTCGACCGAGAAGACGAGGTCGAGGATAACGATCTGCACGATCGCGGCCCCAAAACCCGAGACGACCCGCTCGGTCGTCTCGCGCTCGGCCGGATCGACGTTCTCGTGGATCTCGCGCGTCGCCTTCCAGACCAGGAAGAGGCCACCCGCGACTAGGATCATGTCGCGCCACGAAAAACCGTTGCCGGCGATCGTGAAGACGGGCGAGGTCAGGGCGACGATGTAGGAGATGGTCGCAAGCAGCGCGAGCCGCATGAGGAGCGCGAGGCTGAGGCCTACCAGGCGGGCGGGCCGGCGCTGCGCCGCGGGCAGCTTGTTGGTCAGGATCGACAGGAAGATCAGGTTGTCGATCCCGAGCACGATCTCCATGACGATCAGGGTCGCCAGCGCGGCCCAGGCGGTCGGATCGGAGAGCAGCGGCAGAACCGCGTCCATCATCGGGCGGCCTCTCCTCCCGGCGCGGCAGGCGCGAAGACGCGGACCGCCCGTTTCCGGACGCGAAAGACGGCGGGCGTGGCGGTCGTGAGCTCCCCATCGGTGTTCACGGAGCGCGAGCGCCGCGTCCTGATGGTCACGGCCGAGGTCGTGAACGCGCGAACGTCCCGCCAGCTGCCATGGGTGCCGCGCTTCAGCGAGGGCGCGAGCGCAACGAGGCGCCACCAATTGTCGACCTCGAGGCTATAGACGTGGAACTGGCCGTCGTCCGGCTCCGCCTCGGGATCCATGGTGAGGCCGCCGCCGTAATGGCGGCCGTTCCCGACGGCGATCTGCACCGTCTTCACCTTGAAGATCTCGTTGTCGTGCTCGATGAAGGCCGTGAAGGGCCGCGTGCGGGCGAGCAGGCGCGCGCCCGCCATGGCATAGCCGAGCACGCCCCAACGCTTCTTGGCCTCGCGCGTGAGTTCCCGGGCGAGATCCGCCGAGAAGCCGATCGACGCCACGTTGAAGAAGAGGCGCCCGTTGACCTCGCCGAGATCGATCGGGCGCTCGTGTCCCTCGACGATGACGCGAGCCGCCGCTGCCGGATCGGGCTCGATGCCGAGGGTGCGGGCGAGGTCATTGGCGGTGCCGAGCGGCAGGATGCCGAGCGGCAGCCCCGTGTCGATCAGCCCCGGCGCCGCGCAATTGAGCGTGCCGTCGCCGCCCCCAACGATCACGAGATCGAACTCGCCTGCGCCGGCGCGGATCGTCGCCGCCAAGGCGGACGCGCTGTCGCAGCCGCGCTCCTCGAGCTCGATGCCCCCCTCGCGAAGGACCCGGAGCGGCTCGGAAATGTCGAGCCCGCCGTTGCGGGCCTTCCTGTTGAGGATCAGCAGCGCGCGCCGGGTGGTCGCCCGACCGGCGGCTGCGCTCTCCTCGTCGATCGCGTCCAAGGGCTGCTCCGAGCCTGTCGCAGCCTCTGCCGCCAAAGGCGGCATCCTCAGGTTGCGCGTTTCACGTCGTTCGGCATGGCGCCGATCCCAAATCCCGCGACCGCGGGAGCTCGGCTGGAAATGCGGGGCGAGGCTGCGGGTTCCCGGATTTGCCGGGCGCTCAGGCCCGGCGGAGCTCGACGTCCAGTTGCGGGCGCTGGTTGATGGTCTGGAACACCACGCAATAGCGCTCCGTCAGCTTCAGCAGCGTGTCGATCTGGTCCTGCGGCGCATCGGTATCGACCTCGAAGGCGAGGCGAATGGTCCTGAACCCGACCGGCGCGCCCTTGTCGACGCCGAGCGTGCCGCGGAAATCGAGGTCGCCCTCCGCTTTCACCTTGCCGCTGCGAAGCTCGATGCCAAGCGCGGTCGCGACCGCCTTCAGGGTCACGCCGGCGCAGGCGACCAGCGCCTCCAGCAGCATGTCGCCCGAGCAGAGCTCGGCGCCCGAGCCGCCCGTCGCCGGATGCAACCCCGCGACCGCCAGCGCACGGCCGGTCTCGACCTTGCAGGCGATCTTGCTCTCGTCGAGCGTTCCCTCGGACTTCAGCGTGATCGTGGCGGCCTCAGGCTCGCCGCGATAGCGTTCCTTCAGGGGGGCCTGCAGGGCCCTCAGCGCGGCTGCGTCCATCGTCCCACTCCATCACCACCAAAGGGCATTGCCGGCGGGCCCGCCGGCCGGGCGGTTCTGCACGGGTTTGAGCGAGCGGTCGAGCGCCGCGAGCACCCGGCGGGCCGCCGCCTCGACGGCCGGCGCCGCCCTGTCGCGCGGTCGGGCGAGGCCGAGCGCGATCTCGTCGTCGATCCGGCCCGGATTGGGCCGCATCACCACGATGCGGTCGGCGAGCGTCACAGCCTCCGCGACGTCGTGCGTCACCACCACCACCGTCGGCCGGCTCTCCTCCCACAGGCGGAACAGGTGCTCGTGCAGGCTCCCCCGGGTGAAAGCGTCCAGAGCGGAAAAAGGCTCGTCGAGCAGCAGCACCTTCGGGCGGGTCACGAAGGAGCGGGCGATGGCGACGCGCTGCTGCTGGCCGCCGGACAGGTCCTTCGGCCAGCGGTGGCCGTGATCGGCGAGGCCGACCCTGTCCAGCGCATGGGCGACGAGGTCGCGCCGCTCGGCAGCGGGGCGGTCCATCAGGCCGAACCCGACATTGTCGGCGACGCTGTACCAGGGCAGCAGGCGCGGCTCCTGGAACACGATGCCGATCGCGGGATGCGGCTCCTGCACGACTTCGTCGTCGAGCTTCACCGCGCCGGCACTCGGCCGGTCGAGCCCGGCCACCAGCCGCAGGGCCGTGGTCTTGCCGCAGCCCGAGCCGCCGATCAGGGCGACGATCTCCCCTGCCCTCACCTGCAGCGAGACGTCCGACAACGCGCTCGTGCCGTCCGCATAGGTCTTGGAAAGCCGGTCGAGGACGAGCATCAGAGCCGCTCCCGGGAAACGTCCTGCCAGCGCAGGAGCGGGCGCGTTGCGGCCACCAGAATGGCGTCCGCGAGCTTGCCCAGCAGCGCGAAGGCCACGATGGCGGCGAGGATCCGGTCGGGCTTGCCCATCTGCTGGCCGTCGACCAGCAGATAGCCGAGGCCCTCGGACGCGCCCATGAACTCGGCCGCGACCACGAACATGAAGCCGAGCCCGAGGCCCGACCGAAGAGCGATGATCGTCTCCGGCAGGATCGCCGGGAACAGGATGCGCCGCACCTGCTGCAGGCGGGTCAGCCGGAACACGCGCCCGACCTCCACCAGCTTGCGGTCGACGGACATGATCGCGCCCGCCACCCCGAGATAAACGGGAAAGAAGACGCCGACCGCAATCAGCGCGACCTTCGACGCCTCGAAGATGCCGAGCCATAGGATGAACAGCGGCACCCAGGCGATGGACGGGATCGCGCGCAGCGCCTGGAGGGTCGGATCGAGCAGCCGGCGACCCTTCTCGCTGATGCCCGACAAGGCTCCGAGCACGAGGCCGGCCGCCGCGCCGAGCGCAAACCCGGCCGCGACACGCCACAGCGTGGCCCAAACATGCACGAGGAGCTCGCCGGTGCCGGCGAGCTCCCCAAAGGTCTGGATGATGCGGCTCGG
>JAQGJZ010000138.1 GCA_028290385.1 Enterovirga sp. | reverse complement strand
GGCCTTCAGGGACGCCATGTAGCTGCCGTCGCCCGTACCGCCGATCGTCAGCGTCCAGCCCGCGGCCGGGAGGCGCGAGGCGGCTTCGAGCAGCAGATGCGCGCCCTTGTCCGGGATGAGCCGGCCGAAATAGCCGAGCCGCAGCGGGCCCTCGGCGGCAGGCGCGCGTCCGCGAAAGGTCAGCCCGTCGAAGACGTTCGGGAGCACGGTCGTGCGGGCGTTCGGGAAGAAGCCCCAATCGAGGTGGCGCTGCAGCGTGAAGCGGCTGACGCCGATCGCGGTGCCGACGAGGGCGGAGAGCCGCTTGCGCGGCCGCGTGATCAGGCCGCAGCTGGTGCAGGGGGTCCGGCACAGCGCGCCGTCGCGGAAGGTCGAGCCACGCGGGCACATCGTCCCGTATTCGTGCAGATAGTGGACAATCGGGATTTTGCGCCGCGCCGCCTCCCGCCAGAGGAGCTGGCTGAGGCCGACGAGCGCGTGCGTGTTCACGACATCCGGCTTCTCGCGATCGAGTATCCGGGCAAAAACCTTGGCCATCAAGGGGTTCGCGCTGTCGAGCATGTGCCAGGCGAGCCGCAGCGGCGCCGGGCGGCGGCCGCCGTCGAAGCCGAAATACAGGTTGCGGTTCGGCAGCGCGTAGACCCGCACCCCGCGATCGGTGCTCTCCTCGAGCTCGCGTCCGGCATGGTGGACCACGAGCGCGACCTCGTGCCCGCGGCCGGCAAGCGCATGGGCGAGGTCCAGCGCGGCCGATTCGGCGCCGCCCTTGATGGTCGCCGGATGACCGGTATTGGCGAGGAGAATGCGCATCGGAAGCCCGCGCCGATTAGCACGCGGCCGGTTAGCACGCCCTGAAGGATATTCTTGACCCGGCCGCGAGCGGGCGCCAGATGGGCCGCCACGCGCACCCGCCCATGTCCAAGGTCCTCGTTCTCGACAACTACGATTCCTTCACCTGGAATCTCGTGCACCTCATCGGCCCGCTCGCCGGGACGATCGACGTCGTGCGCAACGACGAGGTGAGCGTCGCCGACGTGCGTGCCCTTGCGCCCGACGCGGTCGTGATCTCACCCGGCCCGTGCACGCCAAACGAGGCCGGCATCTCGCTCGACCTCATCCGCGAGGTCTCGCCCGAGATCCCGACCCTCGGCGTCTGCCTCGGCCTGCAGGCGATCGGCCAGGCTTTCGGCGGCGACGTCGTCCGCGCCCCGGCCCCGATGCACGGCAAGGTCGACGAGATCCGGCACGGCAGCGAGGCGCTGTTCCGCGGCATCAACGGCCCCTTCCAGGCGACCCGCTACCATTCGCTGATCGTCGCGCGCGAAACCTGCCCGGCCGACCTCGCCGTCACGGCCGAAACCGCGGATGGCTGCATCATGGCGCTGTCGCACCGGACGCTGCCGATCCACGGCGTGCAGTTCCATCCCGAGAGCATCTCGTCCGAGCACGGCCGGCTGATGATCGGAAACTTCCTCGAGCTCGCGCGGACCTGGAATGCCGGGCGGCGTGACAAGCTCGGCCGTGCGGTGCATTGACGCCGCATGGACTCGTTCAAGCCCTATCTGGCCAAGGTCGCGACCGGCGCCGCGCTGTCCCGCGAGGAAGCGCGCGAAGCCTTCGAGACGCTGCTCTCGGGTGAGGTGACCCCGGCCCAGGCCGGCGCCTACCTGATGGCGCTGCGCGTGCGCGGCGAGGCCCTGGCCGAGATCATCGGCGCCGTCGAGGCGATGCGCGGCCGGATGTTGCGCGTGAACGCGCCGCCCGGCGCGATCGACATCGTCGGCACGGGCGGGGACGGCTCGGGCAGCTACAACATCTCCAGCCTCGCGGCGATCATTGTCGCCGGCGCCGGCGTGAAGGTTGCCAAGCACGGCAACCGGGCCGCGTCGTCGAAATCCGGCGCGGCGGACGTCCTGGGCGCGCTCGGCGTGAGGCTCGGGCTCGACCCGCAGGGCCTCGAGCGCTGCCTCGATCAGGCCGGCCTCTGCTTCATGTTCGCGCAGACGCACCACGCCTCCATGCGACATGTCGCGCCGACCCGGGTCGAGCTTGGGACGCGCACGCTGTTCAACTTCCTCGGCCCGCTGTCGAACCCGGCCGGGGTGCGCCGGCAGGTGCTCGGCGCCTTCTCGGGCGCCTGGCTGGAGCCGCTGACGCGCGCCCTCGCCGAACTCGGCACCGAACGGGTCTGGGCCGTGCACGGCTCGGACGGGCTCGACGAGATCACGACCACAGGCCCGACGCAGGTCGTCGCGCTGGAGGACGGCCGCATCCGCTCCTTCACGATCGCGCCGGAGGATGTGGGCCTCGCCCGCGCCCGGCCTGAGGACCTGAAGGGCGCCGATCCCGAGCACAATGCGCGCGCGCTGCTGGCCGTTCTGGACGGGCGTCGCACGGCGTACCGCGACGTCGCGGTGCTGAACGCGGCGGCGGCGCTCGTCGTTGCCGGACAGGCACAGGATCTCGAGGACGGGGTTCGCCGCGCGGCCGCTTCCGTGGACAGCGGAGCGGCCCGGGGCGTGCTCGACCGTCTCATCGCGGCATCGAACGACGGCTCACCATGAGCGACATTCTGGAGCAGATCGCCGCCTATAAGCGGCGCGAGATCGAGGCCGCCAAAGAGCGGATCGATCCCGACGCGATGGAGGACCGCGCCTTCGCGGTCGCGAAGCCGCGCGGCTTCATGGCGGCCATCCGCGAAACGCTTGCCCAGCACCGGCCGGCGCTGATCGCGGAGATCAAGAAGGCGAGCCCGTCGAAGGGGCTGATCCGGGCGGATTTCAGCCCGGCGGCGCTCGCGGCCGCCTACGAGGCCGGCGGCGCGACCTGCCTGTCCGTGCTGACGGACGAGCCCTCGTTCCAGGGGCGGCCGGAATTCCTGCAGCAGGCGCGTGCGGCGTGTTCGCTGCCGGCTTTGCGCAAGGACTTCATGTTCGACCCCTACCAGGTGTTCGAGGCCCGGGCGCTCGGGGCGGATTGCATCCTGGTGATCATGGCGGCCGTGACCGACCACGAGGCCGCGGCGCTGATCGGCACGGCCGAGGCAATCGCCATGGACGTGCTCGTCGAGGTGCACGACGAGGCCGAACTGGATCGCGCCCTGAAGCTCGACGCGGACCTGATCGGCATCAACAACCGCGACCTGCGCACCTTCGAAACGCGGCTGGAAACCTCCGAGCGGCTCGCGCCCCGCATCCCGAAGGACCGCATCGTCGTGGCCGAGAGCGGGATCTCCACGCCGGCCGACATCGCCCGGCTGCAGGCCTGCGGCATCCACACCTTCCTGGTCGGCGAAAGCCTGATGCGGCAGGCGGATGTCGCCCAGGCGACCCGGCACCTGCTCGCCCCCGCGCTCGTCGAGCCGGCGTGAGCGAACTCACCCATCTCGACCGGACGGGCGCGGCCAACATGGTCGACGTCTCGGACAAGCCCGAGACGTCGCGCATCGCCCGCGCGGAAGGCCGCATCGTGACCCTCCCCGAGACGGTCGCGCTGATCCGGGCCGGCGACGCCAAGAAGGGCGATGTGCTCGGCACGGCGCGGCTCGCCGGCATCATGGCCGCCAAGCGCACGCATGAGCTCATTCCGCTCTGCCATCCCCTGCTGCTGACCAAGGTGAAGGTCGAGTGCACGCTCGACGACGCGCTCCCCGGCGTGCGGGTCACGGCCGAGGTCGCCGTGACGGGGCAGACGGGCGTCGAGATGGAGGCGCTGACCGCCGTCTCGGTCGCGTGCCTCACGCTCTACGACATGGTGAAAGCCGCCGATCGCGGCATGCGGATCGAGGGCATCCGGCTCGTGCAGAAGAGCGGCGGGCGTTCCGGCGAGTATCGGGCGGAGCCGTGAGCGCGCCCCCCATCTCCGTCAACGAGGCCCTCGGCCGCGTGCTGCGGAGCGTCGCCGAGCCGGTCTCGGCGGAACGGGTCGGGATCGCGGAAGCTGCCGGGCGCACGCTGGCGGCCGACCTCGCGGCGCTCCGAACCCAGCCGCCTTTTGCGGCCTCCGCCATGGATGGTTACGCGGTCCGCGCGGCGGACCTCGCGGCGGTGCCCGCGCGACTTACGGTGAGCGGCCGCAGCGTCGCGGGCAGCGGTCATGCCGGCCCGGTCGGGCCCGGCGAGGCCATCCGGATCTTCACCGGCGCGCCCGTGCCGCCCGGCGCCGATTCGATCGTCGTCCAGGATGATACCGATCTCGGCGAGCCGCTCGTCGAGATCCGCGAGGCGCCGGTTCCGGGCCGTTTCATCCGCCCGGCCGGCCTCGATTTCCGCGAAGGCGAAGTCCTGCTCCGCGCCGGCGAGCGGCTCGATGCGCGCCGGCTCGCGCTCGCGGCCGCGATGGGTCACGCCGAACTCCCCGTTCGGCGCAGGCCCCGGGTCGCGATCCTGGCGACCGGGGACGAGCTCGTTCGCCCGGGCGAGCCCGCCGGGCCGGACCAGATCGTCGCTTCGAACCCGTATGCGCTGCGTGCGATCATCGAGCGGGCCGGCGGCGAGGCGATTGACCTCGGCATCGCGCGCGACACGGTCGACGACCTGAACCGCGCCATCGGCACCGCTCTCGGCTCGGGCGCCGATCTCCTCGTCACCCTCGGCGGCGCCTCGGTCGGCGAGCACGACCTGGTGCAGCTTGCGCTGACGCAGGGCGGCATGGAGCTCGGCTTCTGGCGCGTCGCGCTGCGGCCGG
>JAQGJZ010000120.1 GCA_028290385.1 Enterovirga sp. | reverse complement strand
GGCCCGGATCTTCGGGTTCGCGGCCTGGGTCCCGGCCAACCCGCGCCCGGCCCTGCTCGGCCTTGCGCTGTGGGCGCTGGTGAACGGCGTGCTGGCCTTGTCGCCCAGCCCCTTCGGGCTCGCCCCGACGCTGGCGGAGCTGCCGCTCGTCAGCCTCGGCCTCGGCCTTGCGGGGGCGGTCGCGATCGTCGCGGGCGCATCGCTGCTGACGGCCTATGCGCGCGGGGCCGTCGAGCCGCTGCGCTATTGCGGCCAGAACTCGATCGCCATCTACCTCGCGTTCTTTCTGCCCATGGCGGCAACCAGGACGATCCTGATCAAGACAGGGGTCATCCAGGATGCCGGAATGGTGTCGCTGCTCGTGCTGATCGCGGCCGTGCTGCTGCCGTTGATCCTCGAGCGGGCGGTGCGTCACACGCCGCTGTCGCTCCTGTTCCGGCGCCCGGGCTGGGCACACATCGTCCCAGCCCGTCCCGCCATGCGGCTGCAGCCGGCGGAATAGCTCAGTCCGAAGCGGGCCCGCGCAGCGCCAAGTCGCCCCGCGCCGCCCTGATCTCGGAGACGGCCGCCTCGATCTTCATTTCGAGCAACCGCCGTCCCCGCTCCGCGGAGGCGCGGGTCGGGTCTCCGTCGACCCCCGTCAGCTCGGACCAGGCCGGCCGCTCCGCCCAGCGCTCCAGCTTCACGCCGGCCGGGTAGGCAGCCATGAGCTCGGACGTATCCTGGATACCGCCGTGCTGGCCGATGCTCGCCGGGCTCTCACCCTCCGACCGCAGCCAGGCGAGCTGGGCGGGATCCGCCGCATAGCCCTTCACGCTCACGACCTTGACGCCGTCCCGCGCCCATTCGCGCCCGAGCCGTTCGGCCACCGCGTTCTGGACCGGCAGGCTCTCACCGTGATCGGCGATGAAGCAGATGGTCCGGAAGCCTGCGGCCTTGAGCGAGCGGGCGATCCCCTCGAGCGTGCCCGCGAACACCTCCGGCGCCACCCCAATCGTGCCCGGAAAGCGCATGTGACCAGACGGCGGGTCATATTCGCCCTCCGGAACGAAGGACACGACGGGCGTCACGAGCGTGCGCCCGAGCGCCGTCGCGATGCGTTTCGCCGTGTAGGCGACGATGCGGTCGTGCTTGCCGATGGTGAGGTGCGGGCCGTTCTGTTCGAGCCCGCCGGACGGCACGATCGCGGTCGTGAAACCGTGCTCGATCAGGCCCCGGACCTCCACCCATGTCAGCTCGGCGAGCTCGACCTGGTCGGGCAGCGGCGCGGTCAGACTGCGCGGGGCGAGCGCCAGCACGCCGCCGATCGCGACCGCCGCGGCCAGCAGGAAGACCCGGCGCTGCCGCGATACGGATGGGGACAACGAAGCGCCCTTCGGAGAGATCACCGCTGCGCCCTCGGCAGCACCGGCCCGATGGAGCGCCAGGCGGGTTTAACGAACCGTGAAGATCGGGCCCTCAGCTGCCCCGCACGGTCTCCCGATCAGGTCAGGCGGGCGTTAACCGGCGGGCCTCACACTCGGCCCCATGATCCGGGATTACCTCCTGCCCGTCGCCGCGAATGTCGGCGGCACCATCCTTCACATCCTGCCGGCCACGCTCGCGCTCGCGGTCGTGTTCACGGTGCTGCACTGGGTGGCCGAGCCCTGCAACAAGGGCGTGCCCTGGTGGCGCAAGCCCGGGCTCGTGATCGATTTCATCTTCATGTTCGGCCTGCCGATTCTCGGCGGCTGGGCACGGGTGTTTCTGCTGATCTTCGGCGCCGTGGTCGTGTACCGGATCGCCCCGCAGCAGCTCGATGCGTTCTTCTCGGCCGGCCACGGGCCGCTCGCGCAGCTGCCGTTCTGGGGCCAGGTCGTCGCCTTCCTGATCCTTGCCGACCTGATGATGTACTGGACGCACCGGCTGTTCCACGGTGCCTCGCTGTGGCGCTACCACGCGATCCACCACGCGCCCGAGCACCTGGACTGGACATCGGCGACGCGCTTCCACCCAATCAACATCATCTTCCACAGCGTGCTGGCCGACGCCGTGCTGCTGCTCCTCGGCATCTCGCCGGAGGTGCTGGTCTATCTGTCGCCCTTCAACGTCGCCATGTCGGCCTTCGTCCATGCCAATCTCGATTGGACGCTCGGGCCCTTCCGCTACGTGATCGCCGGCCCGGTCTTCCACCGCTGGCACCACACGGACCCCGAGCGGGGCGGGGACAAGAACTTCGCCCCCACCTTCCCGGTCTTCGACCTGATCTTCGGCACCTTCCACATGCCGAAGGGCGAGCTTCCGGACGGCTACGGCGTCGATGACGCCGCGTTCCCGGAGGGTCTCGGGGCGCAGCTCCTGTATCCATTCCGCAAGCCGAGGGACGCGGCCCCGCACGCCCCGGAGGCGCTCCCGGCGAGCTGACCGGCAGTCCGCTCGCGCGGGGTTGAACCGGAACCGGACAGCGTTCCGCCTCATTTCGCTGCGTCTGATGCGGCGAAGGGGGGCGCCGGCCCATGCGACGCATGACCTTGATGAGCCTGGCGGCCCTGCTGCTCACGCTGGGGCTCGGGCTCGCCGCGTGGCGGATCCTCTCGGCCCCCCAGGTTCTGCGCGTGGCAGTCGGGCCCGCCGCGAGCGAGGACGCCCGGCTGATCGCGGCCGCGGGCCAGTATCTCTCCCGCGAACACGAGGCGCTCCGGTTCAAGATCGTCCCGACGGATGGCGAGGCGGAAAGCGCCAAGGCAGTGGACGACGGCCGCGCCGACCTCGCGGTGGTGCGCACCGATGTCGCCATGCCTGAACGGGCGCAGACGGTCGCGATCATGCACCGCGACGCGGTCGTGATCGTCGCCCCGCTCTCAGGGGGGATCAAAACCATCGCGGATCTGCGCGACCGCACGGTCGGCATTGTTCGCCGCATATCCGCGAACGGCCGGTTGCTGGAGCTGCTGCTCTCCCATTACGAGCTGCCTACCGAGAGCGTCCGCAAGGTGATGCTGGGTGGGCCGGAGGAGGTCGAGCCCGCGCTCCGGTCGGGCCAGATCGACGCCGCATTGGCGGTCGGCACCGTGAACGGCCGCGCCGTTTCGGCGACTGTTGCAGCCGTGACGGCCGCCGGCGATGGCGCCGGGCCCGTCTTTCTACCCGTGAACGAAGCCGAGGCGATCGCCCAGCCCTCGCCCCATCACGACGTGTTCGACATCGTCCGCGGCGCCTTCGGGGGCACCCCGCCGCGCCCTGCCGAGACCGTGAAGGCCCTGGGCGTCAG
>JAQGJZ010000116.1 GCA_028290385.1 Enterovirga sp. | reverse complement strand
CGTCCGATCAGGGCGGCGATCACACCGCAATATAGCGTCGGCAGGGTATCAGACGTGGCGCAGGGGCAACACTGCCGCTTTGCGATGCGCAATGCGGCGGTTCGGCCCATCGCACAGGGGCGGAACGCTTGGCGCGGTCAGCCGCCTCGTGCGTAGCTGAGGGCCATCGGAGGATCCTGCCTTGGCGCTCGCGGAGGAGCCCGTCTTCGTTTTCGCCCCCTTCGTGGCCTCCGCCGTGCGGGTGGAGCCCGGCTGGGTCGATTACAACGGCCACATGAACATGGCCTATTACCACGTCCTGTTCGACCGGGCCGTGGACGAGGCCTTCGAGCTCGTCGGGCTGGGGCCGGACTACGTGACGACGCGCAACGCCTCCTATTTCACGGCGGAGCTGCACACCGTGTACCTGCGCGAGCTGCCGGCGGACGCGATCACGCGCACGACCGTCCGCATCGTCGATTTCGACCACAAGCGCGTGCACGCCTATTTCGAGGCCTGCCACCTGGCGGAGGGCTGGGTGGCGGCGAGCTGCGAGCAGCTGTTTCTGCATGTCGACATGCGCACGCGCCGCACCGCGCCCTTCCCGGACGACGTGCTTGCGAAGCTCGCGGCCGTGAAGGCGGTGCACGACCGCCTGCCCCGCCCCCCGGCCCTGGGGCGCAGCGTGGGGATCAAGGCGGGACGCTCTGCGGGTAACTCGGAGGCCAGGCAATAGCCCGGCGCGCCAGCGGGCGGGCATCACCCAGCCCGATGTCCGGCGCGCCTGCCGTATTGGCTTACCTTGCCGAGGTAACGATCGCCGGCCCGGCTCTCTCGGCGCAGACCAGGAACCGCCAGCGCCTGGAACAGTGGCGCCACAGCGTGGCGGCGGCTGCGCGATCGCAGAACCCCGGCACCGCCCCCGCCGGCGACGATGTCGAGGTCTGGATCAGTGAGTTCAGCGAGTATCCGACCAGGGACCGGGACAATCTCGCCAAGCCCATTCTCGATGCCCTGCAGGGCGTGCTCTATCTGAACGACCGTCAGGTGAAACGTCTTTCGGTCGAATGGTGCGACCTGAACGGCTCGTATATCGTGCGGTATATGTCGCCCGTGGTTGCCGCAGCCCTCAGCACGGGCGCCGAGTTTCTGTGGGTGAGGATCCAGGCCTTCGAGCCGAGGAGGGGCCTGACGCGATGATGAAACCGTCGGCGCTGCCGGAAGAACGTAAGCTTCAGGCCTTGGCGCGCCGCTATCGCCGGCAGGGCTATCGCGTGACGAGGCCGCGCCGCGGCAGCGGATTGCCGGCGTTTCTCGAAGGCTTCGCGCCCGACCTGATTGCGGAGACGGACGGCGACAGGGTGGTGATCGAGGTCAAGCGGAGCGATCTCGTGCCAGGCGCCAACGATCTCGTTCAGCTCGCAGAACGCATCTCGCGCGAGCCTGGCTGGCGTTTCGAGCTGGTCACGGTCCCTGGCGTTCAGGAGGTCTCGTCGCCGGGGGGCTTCGATCAGGTCGCCAGGCAGGTGCGGGCGACCATGCGGGCCGGCTTCTACGGACCGGCTTTCCTGCTGGCCTGGATCAGCACGGAAACGCTCATCCACGACCTTGCAGAGCGGCACGGCCTGGGCGTCCGGAGAAGCGAGCCCGCAGAACTCGCACGCGAGCTGTTCAGCGCCGGCGTGATCGAACGTGAGGAGTTCGAGGTTCTTGGGCGGGGCCGCGCCGTAAGGAATGCGATTGCTCACGGCTCGGCGGAAGAGCCTTCCGACGAGGAGGTCGAGCGACTTCTTGCCGTCGCCCAGAGCCTCGGACGCGAGATCGCTGCCGCGGCCTGACCCGCCCTACCGGATCGGCGCGGCTCCGGCGATCGGCGGGGCGGTCACCACGGGGGCGGAGCGCACGCTGTCGTTCCGCAGCGAGTTGATCTCGAACTGGTTCTGCTGGCTCTGGATGCGCGAGCGGCCCTCGACATCGAGGGACCGGTTGATCGCGCCCGACTGCGCCTCCGAGCGGCTGGTTTCGGGCAGGCGCTCGATCTGCGCGAGAACCGGGGCGGCGCCGGCAAGCGCGGCCGCCGCCGCGAGGCCGAAGGTGATGGACCGCATGATGATGCTCTCCTGAGCGGGACGTCTCGCCCCTATATGGGCTCAACAGCCCGGCGGACCATCGGTTCGCGGTGGACCACCAGCGTACGGAGCCCGGGCGCGACCCCATGCGCCTCGACGGCGTTCGCGATTTGATCCAGAGATGAGACGATGAATCGCGCCAGCGCCCTCCCCGCGCCCGACTTCGTCGAGCACCCGTCGGACGAGCCCCGCCGCCCCTCCATTTCGGAGCGGGCCCGCGCGGCCGTCGCGCCGCCCTCGGCCGGACCGGGCGGCTACCTGGCCGGGCTGAACCCCGAGCAGCGCCAAGCCGTCGAGGCGACGGACGGGGCGGTCCTGGTCCTCGCGGGTGCCGGCACCGGCAAGACGCGCGTGCTCACGACCCGCATCGCGCACCTCATCGCGACCGGAAAGGCCTGGCCCTCGAACATCCTCGCCGTGACCTTCACGAACAAGGCCGCGCGCGAGATGAAGGAGCGCATCTCGACGCTCGTCGGGCCGGCCGGCGAGGGCATGCCCTGGCTCGGCACGTTTCACGCCATCGGCACCAAGGTGTTGCGCCGCCATGCCGAGCTCGTCGGGCTGCGGTCCGATTTCACGATCCTCGGCGTCGACGACCAGCTTCGGCTCCTGAAGCAGGTGATCTCGGCCGACGGCATCGACGAGAAGCGCTGGCCGGCGCGCGCGCTCGCCTCCTTCATCGACGGCTGGAAGAACCGCGGCCTGCAGCCGAAGGAGGTGCCGCCGGGCGAGGCCGCGTCCTTCGCGAACGGCCGGGGCGCTGCGCTCTACACGGCCTACCAGGAGCGGCTGAAGACGCTGAACGCGGTCGATTTCGGCGATCTGCTGCTCGAATGCCTGCGGCTGTGGCGCGACAATCCGGACGTGCTGCAGCAGTACCACGAGCGCTTCCGCTACATGCTGGTGGACGAGTACCAGGACACGAACGTCGCCCAGTATCTGTGGCTGCGGCTTCTCGCCCAGGCGCGCAAGAACCTGTGCTGCGTCGGCGACGACGACCAGTCGATCTATGGCTGGCGCGGCGCCGAGGTCGACAACATCCTGCGCTTCGAGCACGATTTCCCGGGCGCGACCGTGATCCGGCTGGAGCGCAACTACCGCTCGACCGGGCACATCCTGGCGGCCGCCTCCGGGCTTATCGCCAAGAACCAGGACCGGCTCGGCAAGACGCTGCACACCGAAGACGAGCCCGGCGACAAGGTGACGATCAGCGGCGCCTGGGATTCCGAGGAGGAGGCGCGGCTGATCTCGGAGGAGATCGAGGCGATCCAGGCCCGCAAGGAAAGCCTGGCGCAGGTCGCCGTGCTGGTCCGCATCTCGGCGCAGATGCGCGAGCTGGAAGACCGCTTCGTCCAGCTCGGCCTCCCCTACCGCGTCATCGGCGGCCCGCGCTTCTACGAGCGGGCCGAGATCCGCGACGCCCTGGCGTATCTGCGGGCGACCGCGCAGCCGGCGGACGATCTTGCCTTCGAGCGCATCCTGAACACCCCGAAGCGCGGGCTCGGCGAGGCCTGCCTGCAGCAGCTCCATGCCCATGCCCGGGCGGCCCGCGTGCCCCTGATGCAGTCCGCGCGCTACCTCGCCGAATCGGACGAGATGAAGCCGAAGCCCCGCAAGGCGCTGCGCGACCTGATGGCGTCCTTCGACCGCTGGCGCTCGCTGATGGACCGGACCGCGCATCACGACCTCGCGGCGCAGATCCTGGAGGAATCCGGCTACACGGACATGTGGCAGAAGGAGAAGTCGGCGGACGCGGCCGGGCGGCTCGACAACCTCAAGGAGCTCGTGCGCTCCATGGAGGAGTTTCCGGACCTCGCCTCCTTCCTGGAGCACATCGCGCTCGTCATGGACACGAACGAGGCCGAGGGCCAGGATCGCGTCTCGATCATGACGCTCCACGCCGCTAAAGGGCTCGAATTCGACACCGTGTTCCTGCCGGGCTGGGAGGAAGGGCTGTTCCCGAACCAGCGCGCGCTGGACGAGAGCGGCCGCGCCGGGCTCGAGGAGGAGCGGCGCCTCGCCCATGTCGGCCTCACCCGCGCCCGGAAGCGGGCTAAGATCTTTTTTGCCACGAACCGGCGCGTGCACGGGCTGTGGAACACCACCGTCCCGTCCCGCTTCATCGACGAGTTGCCGGAGGCGCATGTCGAGGTCACGGACGCGCCCGCCGCCTATTCGGCCGGCCGCTCCTCGCGGTTCGAGGGCATGACGCCGTTCGGATCGAACTATGCGACGCCCGGCTGGCAGCGCGCCCAGGCTCGCGCCAACGGGCGCGGCGGCTTCGGCGCCAGCGCCTGGACCCAGGCCGCCGGCATCGCGGACGAGGATAGCCGCGGCGGCTTCTCGGATGGCGCGTCCTCAGGCCGCTGGGGCGATAGCGGCGGCCGCTCCCGCTACAACGAGGGCTTTGGCACCTCGACCCGCGGCCCCCGCAAGGGCCCGGGCGGCCGCCCCGGCCCGATGCTGATCGAGGGCGAGATTTTGGCGAAATCGACCGGCGCGCCCTCGGCCTACGACGTCGGGAATCGCGTGCTGCACCTCAAATTCGGCCCCGGCACCGTGGCGGCGATCGACGGCAACAAGCTCACGGTTGATTTCGACAAGGCCGGGCGAAAGATGGTGCTCGACAGTTTTGTGCAGGCGGCGGGGTAGATCTTGGTTGATCACCGGGAGCATTGCTTCCGCCTGATCCGCTAGGTCTGCTGCACGTCTTTGATCAGCTGATCCCGCCAGCTGGTCGCCATCCCTGCTTCGGTTCGTTGGCGTCGCTCCCGCGGTGTGCTCAATGGGCAGCGCTCCTTGAGAGACGCCCCATGCTCACGAACAGCCGCGACATACGCCGTCGCCTG
>JAQGJZ010000107.1 GCA_028290385.1 Enterovirga sp. | reverse complement strand
GAGACGACGCCGCACAAAACACCGGATCGCATGCCGGGCGCCAATGTCAGCCCCGAGGTGCTGAAATCGACGGCGGATCAGAGCTCCGGCGCCACGAACCCCGCCACCGGCCCCGTCACGGCCGCAGAGCCGACCCAGCGCGCCACCGCGATCCTGGTTCCGCCGAGCGGAACCCTCCGCCAGGCGGAGATTCGGGCCACAAAGGCGGAAATCCAGCAGGCGCCGGAGTTCAAGCCGCGCTGACGCGGCTCAAAGTTTCCGGTCGATCGTGAACTTCTGAAAGCCCTTGCCCGACAGGGCAGGGCGCTTGGCGGACAGGATCCGCGAATTGATCCCCTGCCAGCCGATCTCGCCCGAGAGGCGGCCATACTCGATCTTGGGGCAGCGGTTCATGACCACCTGCACGCCCTTCCCTTCGGCCCGCTCGGCGGCGGCGTCGTCCCGGACGGAAAGCTGCATCCAGATCACCTTGGGCAGCGGAGCGAGGTTCAACGCCTCGTCCGTGACACCGCCGGCCTCGGCCGAGGCCCGAAAGATCTCGACCATGTCCACCGGGCGCTCGAGATCGGCGAGCCGCGCATGGGCTTTGACGCCCAGGATGTCTCCCCCGACGAGCCGCGGGTTGATCGGGATGACGTCGAACCCGCGCTCCAGCAGGTACTTGAAGACGATGTAGCTCGGGCGCGCCGGGTTGTTGCTGGCCCCGACGAGCGCGATCGACTTCACGGATTTGAGGATGTTGCGGATGGTCGCGTCGGGGTAGCTGTCGTGCCGCGCGGCAATCGGGCTGGTGTCGGGCATGTCAGGTCTCCGCCCAGACGGGCTGGCGCTTCTCGACAAAGGCGCCGATTCCTTCTTTGGCATCGCGCGCCAGCATGTTCTCGACCATCACGCGGGAGGCATCCGCGTAGGCTTCGTCCAGATCCATCTCAAGCTGCTCGTAGAAGGCGCGCTTGCCGATCCGCACCGTGTGCGCGGATTTCGAGGCGATGATCTCCGCCATCCTGAGCGCCTCGTCCAGGGCGCTGCCGGCCGGAACCACCCGATTCACGAGGCCCATGCGGCAGGCCTCCTCGGCCGAGACCATCTCGCCCATGAGCAGCATCTCCATCGCATGTTTGGGCGCGACGTTGCGCGACAGCGCGACCATCGGGGTCAGGCAGAACAGCCCGATATGGACCCCAGGGGTCGCGAACCGCGCCTCGGCGCCCGCCACTGCGAGGTCGCAACTCGCGACGAGCTGGCAGCCGGCGGCGGTCGCGATCCCTTCGACCGCGGCGATCACGGGCTGCGGCAGGCGCACGATTTGTTTCATCATGGCCGAGCATCGGCCGAGCACGTCGGCGAAATAGGCGCGGCCGCCGTCCGGATCCGCCCGCCGCGCCGTCATCTCCTTCAGGTCGTGCCCGGACGAGAAGGCCGGACCCTCCGCGGCCAGAATCACGGCCCTGATGCTGCGATCCTCGGCGATCTCGGCGAGTGCGGCCGTGAGCTCGGCCATCAGCCGTTCGGACAGCGTGTTCCGGGATTGCGGCCGGTGCAGCGTCAGAATGGCGATCGCACCGCGGTCCCGCCGCCGGAGCGGGGAGGGAGCATGCGTCGCGGGGGCGTTCGTCAAGGGTGCCGTCCGATGGTTCTAGGTCGCCCGCTATTGTCGGGTGGGCGCACCCATGCTGCAAGCGCACGGCACGAGCACGCGCATAGGGGCCGCCATGCAGCCGGTGATGGATGTCGAGGATCTCGAGGCCTTTCTGGACCGCGAATTCCCGCAGATTCACCAGGATGGACGCATCTACTCGGTGGAGGCGGTCGGCCCTGGGACGGCGCGCATGCGCATGCGCGTCGGGCCGCGCCACATCCGGCCGGGCGGCACCCTGTCGGGCCCGACCATGATGGCACTTGCGGATATCGCGCTCTACGTCGCCATTCTCGCCCATGTCGGACCGGTGGCACTCGCCGTCACGACGAATCTCAGCTTCAACTTCCTGCGCAAGCCGGAGCCGCACGACCTCCTCGCAGAGTGTCGCCTGCTGAAGCTCGGCACCCGGCTGGCGGTCGGCGAGGTCAATCTGTTGAGCGACGGCGCCGCCGATCCGGTCTGCCACGCTACGGGGACCTATTCGATCCCGCCCCGGAAATAGCGGTATCTCAGTACCTCTACGGACCAAGAGATTGATTCGGCACAGCTTTTACCCGGAGCGGCCGGGCAGATTGTGCTTGACGCGGCACGCCCGGGCCCTTAGATCGGCAGCACTCGCCGTCGCGTCTTTGCGGCGGCTTTGCTTTTCGGCGGCTCGCCCGCCTCGGAAGAACCCATGAAGACCTTTTCCCTGAAGCCGGCCGAGGTCGACAAGAAGTGGGTCGTCATCGACGCCCAGGGTCTCGTCGTCGGCCGCCTTGCCACGATCATCGCGATGCGTCTGCGCGGCAAGCACAAGCCCAGCTACACCCCGCACGTCGATTGCGGCGACAACGTCGTCGTCATCAACGCCGACAAGGTGGTGTTCACGGGCCGCAAGCGCGAGCAGAAGGTCTATTACCACCACACCGGCTATATCGGCGGGATCAAGGAGCGCTCGGCAAAGGCGATCCTCGACGGGCGCTTCCCGGAGCGCATCGTTGAAAAGGCGGTCGAGCGCATGCTGCCCCGCGGCCCGCTCTTCCGGCAGATCCTCGGCAATCTCCGCGTCTACAAGGGCGCCGAGCACCCTCACGCCGCCCAGCAGCCTGAGGCGCTGGATGTCGGCGCCCTCAACAGCAAGAACGTGAGAGCCTGATCATGGCCGTCCTCCAGTCCCTCGCCGATCTCGGCCAGACGGCGGCGCCGACCGCCCTTTCCGAGGCGCCCCGCTACGAGAAGAAGATCGATGCCCAGGGTCGCGCCTACGCGACCGGCAAGCGTAAGGATGCCGTCGCCCGCGTGTGGGTGAAGCCCGGCTCCGGCCAGATCACCGTGAACGACCGTCCGGTCGAGGTGTATTTCGCCCGTCCGGTGCTGCAGATGATCATCCAGCAGCCACTGCAACTGGTGGATCGCGCCACGCAGTACGACATCGTCGTGACCGTTGCCGGTGGCGGCCTCTCCGGCCAGGCCGGCGCCGTGCGCCACGGCCTCTCCAAGGCACTGACGCATTTCGAGCCGGACCTGCGTCCGCCGCTGAAGCGCGAAGGCTTCCTGACCCGCGACCCGCGCGTGGTCGAGCGCAAGAAGTACGGAAAGAAGAAGGCGCGCCGGAGCTTCCAGTTCTCGAAGCGCTGATCGGCACCGCCGTATCGGATTTGGAAAGGGCGCCTCCGGGCGCCCTTTCTCGTTTGGCGCCGCCGGCGGACCGCCCCCCGGGCGGGCGCGATTGACACCTCGGACACGCGGCAACATATGGGCGGCATGCTGACGCGAGCCGCCCTTCGACGACGACGCCCCTGAGAGCGCATTGCGCGCCCGGGAGCCTGTGTGCTCGGTCATCATCCTGTCCCGGAACACGGGGCATAATCAGACACCCAAAATCGGAAAAAGGGCGCGTTGCGCCCGCGGCTCCGCTCGGAGAGTTGCGATGAAGTCGGTCTTTATCGACGGTGAAGCTGGCACGACGGGCCTCGGCATCCGGGAGCGCCTCGCGGGCCGCCCGGATCTGACGCTCCGCAGCATCGACCCGGATCGGCGCAAGGATCCCGCCGCCCGAAAGGCCCTGATGGCCGAGGTCGACCTCGTGATCCTGTGCCTGCCCGATGCGGCCGCGAAGGAAGCGGTGGCGCTGGCCGAGGAGCTCGGCACGGGGGCGCCGCGCATCCTCGATGCCAGCACCGCGCACCGGGTCGCCCCGGGCTGGACGTACGGCTTCGCCGAGATGGCGAGCGGCCAGGCGGAGGCCATCGCGGCGGCGCCGAAAGTCTCGAATCCCGGGTGCTACTCGACGGGCGCGATCGCTCTGGTTCGCCCGCTCGTCGATGCCGGCCTTCTGCCGGCCGATTACCCGCTCGCCGTCAACGCGGTGTCGGGCTACTCGGGCGGTGGGCGGCAGATGATCGAAGCCTTCGAGGGCGGCAGCGGACCTGTCTTCGAGCTCTACGGCCTCGGCTTCGGGCACAAGCACCTGCCCGAGATCGAGACCTATGGGCGGCTCGCCGCGCGGCCCATCTTCATCCCGTCCGTCGGCAATTACCGGCAGGGCATGCTCGTCTCCGTGCCGCTCCACCTCGCGGCATTGCCCGGCAGGCCGGGCGTGCGGGATCTCGAGACGGCCCTGCGGGCGCATTATCCCGGGGACGGGCAGGTGCGCGTCGGCTCATCGGCGCCCGACGACCGGCTCGAGCCGGAGGCGCTCAACGGCACCGATGTGATGGAGCTTCGGGTCTACGGCCGGGACGATATCGGCCAAGCGCTGCTGGTCGCCCGCCTCGACAACCTCGGCAAGGGCGCCTCGGGCGCCGCCGTGCAGAACGCCGAGCTGATGCTCGGCCTGGCGGCAAGCTCGGCGGCGCGCGCCGCCGCCTGAGCCCAGAAAAAAGGCGGCCCGCCGAAGCGGGCCGCCAAGGGCATCACTCGCAGGCGAGCCGGCCGTTGACGTTGGCGATGCTCCGGCAGGCCCGGGCATCGATCTGCGTCGGCCGCCATCCGCCGCCCCGCCCGCGGCAGGTCGCGGTAACGTAAGAGCCGTTCTGCTCGATGTCCCGGCAGGTCCGCACGAAGCTGCCGCGCACCCCGCCGCCGCCGCCGCCGCCGCCACGCCGATAACCGTCCTCGTCACCGCCGCGATAGCCGCGGCGCTCGTACTCGCCGCGATAGCCGCGGCGCTCCTGCCGCTCCTCGTAATAGTCCTGGCGCGGGCGCTCGTACCCGCCCCACTGCGCGTGGACGGGCTGCGTCACCAACGCGGTTCCGCCCAGCGCCAGAGCGCCGAGCGCGATTGCCAGCCGGCGTCCCAGCATGGAGCGTTTCATCATGGTCTCTCCCAATTCGCCCGTCGTGGGCCAATCTGCACAGGCGAGCAAAGCGCTTCCTGCCTGAACGAGTTCCGAACGAAAGTTCCCATGCCGCAGCTTCGCCCGCCGCGCCATCAGTTTTGATCGGGGAGGTTCGGCGATCGTTACCGCCGCTGCGGGAGCGGACCGGACAGCGCCACGATTCGTCGGCTGATGCGGGCCGGCGAGAGTTTAGGATTCGGCTTGGGAGCTTTCGGGGCCAACCGTCGTGAGCTGCGCGTCCGCGGGATAGAGAAACGGCGCGGGATCGTGCTCGCGCATCCGCTTCAGCCGAGCGCCCGCGTGTAGCGCAGGGCGCAGGGCGGCAACGGCACACACGCGCCAGTCGTTGGTCTGCAGCGAGGGGGGAGGGGAACGGGGAGGGCCGGGTTGCGCCTGGAAGCTCAGATGCTCGAAGGGCATCTGGCTCCGCGGGTAGGATTCGAACCTACGACCAGCCGGTTAACAGCCGGCTGCTCTACCACTGAGC
>JAQGJZ010000086.1 GCA_028290385.1 Enterovirga sp. | reverse complement strand
GCGCCTCGGTGGTGATGCCGTGCCGCAGCCAATTGGCGATGTGCTGGGCGCTGATCCGCAAGGTCGCCCGATCCTCCATCAGCCCGACGTTGTTGATGTCCGGCACCTTGGAGCAGCCGACGCCCTGGTCGATCCAGCGCACGACGTAGCCGAGGATGCCCTGCGCATTGTTGTCGAGCTCGGCCTGCACCGCATCGGCCGGCCAGTTGGTGTCGGTCGCCAGCGGGATGGTGAGGATGTCGTCGAGCTTGGCGCGGCGGCCGCCCTGGACGATCTCCTCCTGCCGGGCCGCGACATCGACCTCGTGGTAGTGCAGCGCATGCAGGGTCGCGGCGGTCGGGGAGGGGACCCAGGCCGTGTTGGCGCCGGCGCGCGGATGCCCGATCTTCTGGGCGAGCATGTCGGCCATCCGGTCCGGCATCGCCCACATGCCCTTGCCGATCTGCGCGCGGCCCGGCAGCCCGAGCGCCAGGCCGACATCGACGTTGCGGTCCTCGTAGGCCTTGATCCAGGCCGTCGCCCGCATCTCGTTCTTGCGGATCATCGGACCCGCTTCCATCGAGGTGTGGATCTCGTCGCCGGTGCGGTCGAGGAAGCCGGTATTGATGAACACGACGCGGTTGCGGGCTGCCGCGATGCAGGCGGCGAGGTTCTCGGTGGTGCGCCTCTCCTCGTCCATGATGCCCATCTTCAGCGTGTGCCGGGCCATCCCGAGCAGGTCCTCGACCCGCCCGAACAGCTCGTTCGCAAACGCCACCTCGTCAGGCCCGTGCATCTTGGGCTTCACGATGTAGACCGAGCCCGTCCGGCTGTTGGGGAACGGGTACTTGCCCGACAGGTCGTGCTTGGCGACCAGCGAGGTCACGACCGCGTCCAGGATGTGCTCCGGGATCTCGGCGCCGTCCGCATCCAGCACCGCATCCGTGTAGATGTGCTGGCCGACGTTGCGCACCAGCATGAGGCTGCGGCCCGGCACGGTGACCTCGCCCCCGTTCGGGGCCGTGAAGGTGCGGTCCGGATTGAGCCTGCGCTCGACGGAGCGGCCGCCCTTCTCCAGCGTCGCCGTGAGGGTGCCTTGGATCAGGCCGAGCCAGTTGCGGTAGACCTCGATCTTGTCCTCCGCGTCCACGGTCGCGACGGAATCCTCGAGGTCCATGATGGTCGTGATCGCGGATTCCATCACGAGGTCCGCGACGCCGGCCGGATCGTCGCGCCCGATCGGGTGCGAGCGGTCGATCTTCAGCTCGACATGCAGGTTGTTGTGCCGGAACAGGATGGCGGAGGGGTTCGCGGCGTCACCCGAATAGCCGATGAAGGTGCCCGGGTTCGCGAGCGACACGGGGAACGGGTCGCCGTCGCCGCCTGCGCGCAGCCGCACCGTCAACGCGCCACCCTCGATCGCGTAGCCGACCGCGTCCTTGTGGCTGCCCCGGGCGAGCGGCGCGACGCTGTCCAGGACCTCGCGCGCCTTTGCGATGACGCGCTCGCCGCGGAGCTTGTTGTAGCCGCCGGCGCGGGTGGCGCCGCCGTCCTCCGAAATCGCGTCCGTGCCGTAGAGCGCGTCGTAGAGCGAGCCCCAACGCGCATTCGCGGCGTTCAGCGAGTAGCGCGCATTGGAGATCGGGACGACGAGCTGCGGCCCCGCGATGGCGCCGATCTCGGGATCGACATTCTCCGTCTCGACGGTGGTCGGTGCCGGATCGGGCTGGAGATAGCCGATGCTGCGGAGAAAGCCTTCGTACTCCGCCTGGTCGACCGGACGGCCGGCCCGCTCCTTGTGCCAGGCGTCGATCTGCGCCTGGAGGCGGTCACGGGTGTCGAGGAGCTCGCGCGCCCGGGGGGCGAGGTCCCGCACGGTGGCGCCAAAACCGGCCCAGAACGCGGCCGGATCCACCCCGGTGCCGGGCAGAGCCTCCTGCACGATGAAATCGTAGAGAGCCTTGTCGACCTTCAGGCCGCCCGCCTCGATGCGCTCCACGCCTACCTCCACCATGCAAGATTGTTGGCGGGGTCCTTAACAGTGCCGGGAGGAGGCGTCAGCCCCCACGAGGGAACCCGCGCCTAAGGTCGCATGTTAAGCCTGATAACATCGCCGGCAGGGGGCTTAAAAAGCCCGCAGCGCCACCCATGTCTTCGGGCGGCCGTCCTGACCGGCCTCCACCAGAGGGGACCAATGTGAACGACCAGGAACGACAGATTATTGCAGACATCTTTCGGCGGCTCGAGCAGACGGCCGCGCAGCAGCGGGACCCCGAGGCGGAGCGGTTCATCGCCGACAAAGTGCGGCAGCAGCCCTACGCGCCCTACGCCATGGCGCAGGCGCTCTATGTGCAGGAAGAAGCGCTCAAGAGCCTGGAACCGCAGCTGGAACAGCTGCGGGCCGAAAACGAGGAGCTGCGGCGCGCCCCTTCGGGCGGCGGTGGCGGCGGAATCCTGTCCTCGATCTTCGGCGGCGGCCAGCGCCGCGAGCAGCCGTCCTTTGCCCGGCAGCAGGGCTACGGCGAGCAGCCCGGCTACGGGCAACAGCCCGGTTACGGGCAGCGGCCCGGCTATGCGCCCCAGCAGGGCGGGCCTTGGGGCGGGCAGCCGCAAGGCGGTGCTCAGGGTGGCCCGTGGGGCGGCCAACCGCAGCAGGCCGCGGGCGGCGGCGGCGGCTTCCTGCGCGGCGCGCTGACGACGGCAGCGGGTGTCGCGGGCGGCATGGTGGTCGGCAACGCGCTGATGAGCGCCTTCTCGGGCGGGCATAGCGCGCTCGGCAACTTCTCGAACACGGACCTCGCCTCCCTCGGCGGCGGGCTGCACACGGGCGGCGAGTCCGGCCTGCAGAACGCCGCGATGACCAACGACAGCGGCTTCGGCGCCGGCGGGGATGACGCGGCGCTTCAGGACGCCTCGTTCGACGACGGCGGCGGCGATTTCGGCGGCGGCGACGATTCCAGCTGGACCTAACGGTCCGGACAGCACGCGAAACAGGACGGCCGGGCCAACGCCCGGCCGTTTTCGTTTGTGGGGGTCAGATCACCTTCACGCGGGTGCCGACCCGGACGCGTTCGTACAGGTCCGTCACGTCCTCGTTCATCATGCGGATGCAGCCGGACGAAACGTTGTGGCCGATCGTGTGCGGCTCGTTGGTGCCGTGAATGCGATACAGGCTCGAGCCGAGATACATGGCGCGGGCCCCGAGCGGGTTGTCCGGCCCGCCTTCCATGTGGCGCGGCAGGTCCGGCCGGCGCTTCAGCATCTCCGGCGGGGGCGTCCAGCCCGGCCATTCGCGCTTGGCCGTGATCGTCTTCATGCCCGACCAGGTGAAGCCGGGACGGCCGACGCCGATGCCGTAGCGCAGCGCCTGCCCGCCCGGCTGGACGAGGTAGAGAAAGCGCGACGGCGTGTGGATCACGATCGTCCCGGGCGCCTCCGGGCCGTCATAGGCAACCGCCTGACGGCGGTATTCCGGCGCCAGCTCGCGGAACGGAACGGCCTCCTGCGGGGCCGAGGGCAGCGCCGCCATGCGCTGGCGGCCGGCTTGCGGCTCGGGCTCGGCGAACGGGTCGGCGTAGCGGTAGGCCGGTGCGGAGGCTGCGGATGGTGCGGATGGTGCCACCTGCCTCGCCGGGCTGCCGGGGTCGCGGCCGGTCATCAGCAGTTCGATGAAGCCGCCGCCGTATTGGCCGGCGCGCGGCTGGCTGTACATCACCTGCGCCTGGGCGGCGCCGGACCCCAGTGCGAGGGCGAGGGCCAGGGCGGAGGGACCAAGTCTCATCGAATGTCTCGCGCAAGATGTCGGATGCGAGATCGGGACTGAGATCCGCGATCACGCTCCGACCATCCGCTCGGGACATTAATCACGCCCCCCGAACGGCCCGCAGGACTTGCGTCTGCTGCCGAAACTGCTTGGCAGGGTTACTGCGGGCCTTCCAGGCTTGTTTAAGGAAGTCTTCCGGGCCGGATCCGGCGGGCGAGCGCGGCCGCGAGGGACCGCGCGCCCGCGATGTCGAAGGCGAGCGCGGCCGCGCCGTAGAGAGCTGCCCCGGCGAGCGCCTGGCAGACGAGGCCGGGCACCGGCGGCAGCGCGTCGCGCCAGGGCCACAGGATGCCGCCCATCAGGCCCGCGGCCAGTACGGAGAGCACGAGGTCGCGCCAGGGGAGGCTAGCGCCCAGGATCAGCGCGAGGGCGCCCGTGGCGAGAAGTCCGGCCGTGAAGCCCGCCAGCTGCACGAGCGCAACGCCGGAGGCGTCCAGACGGGCGGGCAGGGCGAAGAGCCCGACATTGACCGCCAGGGCGAAGAGCGCCGCCCCGATCACCGGTCCGGTCCGCCTCCGGATCTGAAACCAGGGATTCAGCGCATATTGCACGAGCGCGTAGGCCGCGAAGGTCGGCACGGCCAGCATCATGGCCGGAGCCACCTGCCCACGGAAGGCGGCCGGCACGAACAGCGCTTC
>JAQGJZ010000085.1 GCA_028290385.1 Enterovirga sp. | reverse complement strand
TGGGTGCTCGAAGGGCAGGCGGGGCCGAACGGGGCAGGTTCGGGCTGGGGCCAGCCGGAGATCGCGGCCGCGATCGCGTCCGGCCAGCGCATCGACGTGAAGCTGACGAAGCAGATCCCGGTGATCTGGACCTATCTCACCGGCTACGCGACCGCGGACGGGACGGTGCATTTCCGGCAGGACGCCTATGGGCTGGACAGCCAGCCCGCGCTGCCCGCCGCCGGCGAGGGTCCGCTCACGATCGAGTCGCTCGTGACGGGCGCGCTGGGCGACCGGCGCAGCTGAGCGCCGGCGCCGGTCGCGCCCTGCGGGTCAGACGATCCTGACCGAGAGATCGGGCAGGCCCTCGATCTTTCCGAGCAGGACGTCGCCCTTCACCAAGGGGCCGACATTCTCCGGCGTGCCGGAGAAGATGATGCCGCCGGCCTTCAGCTCGAACGCCTCGAACAGGTATTCGGTGCCGGTTTCCACGCTCCATGGAGTCGTCCGTGAGGGCGGTTGTTCAGCCCTCTTCCGACGGGTTTACGGTTCTGTGCGGCCGCAGCCAACCGTTTTGCTTACTCGAGCTTGGCGCCCGAGAACTCGACGACTTTCTTCCACTTGTTCGTCTCGTCCCGGATCACCTGGCCGAACTCCGCCGGCGTGAGCACCCAGGGCGCGCCGCCGAGATCGGCCAGCTTTTTCGCCGTCGCGGGCTCCTGCAAAACCTCGTTCACCTCCTTGTTGAGCCGCTCGATGAGCTCCGGCGGCGTCTTCTTGGGCGCCCCGATGCCGAACCACGCCACGGCCTCGTAGCCCGGGACAGTCTCGGCGACGGTCGGCACGCCGGGGAGGGCGGGCGAGGGCTCGAGCGTCGTGACCGCCAGCGCCCGGAGCTTGCCCGCGCGCACGTGCTCGATGGAGGAGGGGAGGTTGTCGAACAGGACGTGCGCCTGACCCGACAGCATGTCGATCAGCGCCGGCCCTGCGCCGCGATAGGGCACGTGCACCATGTCGACGCCGGTCATCGACTTGAACAGCTCGCCCGACATGTGGACGGAGGTGCCGAGGCCCGAGGAGGCCATGTTCACCTTGCCCGGGTTCTCCTTGCAATAGGCGATGAACTCCGCGACCGTTTTTACCGGCAGCGACGGCGTCACCTCCATGATGTTGGGCGAGCGCGTGATGCCCGCGACGGGCGCGATGTCCTCCACGAAGTTGAAATTCAGCTTTTTGTAGAGCGTGGAGTTGATCCCGTTCGCAGGGTTGACCAGCAGGATCGTGTAGCCGTCCGGATCGGCGTTCACGACCGACTCGGTGCCGATGTTGTTGCCGGCGCCCGGCCGGTTCTCGATGTAAACCTGCTGGCCGAGGCGCCGGCCGAGCGGCTCGGCGACGAGGCGCGCCAGCACGTCCGTGGTGCCGCCCGGCGGGTACCCCACCACCCAGCGGATCGGGCGCACCGGATAGGTGTTCGCGACGGCCCTGCGGCTCCCGAGCGCCACGGCGGCGCCGGCGCCCGCTCCCAGAACCGATCGGCGTGACCAGCTGAACGTCATCCCAGATCCTCCCGAAGGGGCGGCCCTCTGCGTGGCCGCTCGCCGCGAGCATCGTATGCGCAAGGAAGCCGGGATTGGGCGGGCGGGACCTCAGCCTTTTGTCGAGGGGAGGGTGGGCGGCCTAGCGCCCCTGCGGCGGCAGGTCCCCGATCGCGTAGCGGACCGAGCAGGACGGCTCGGACCAGGCCAGTGCCTCGTCGAGGTGGAAGGCGAGCGCCCGCTCGGTCAGCCGGTGCGTCTCGGCATTCGGATGCGCCCGGGCGACCGCCGGATCGAAGAAGCCGAACCGCAGGCAGATTGCGGGGCGCCGAAGCTGATCCGCCCAGGCCTGCACGAGCGCCTCCCCGCTGATCTTGGAGGCGGCATACCAGGTCATCGTGGGCGCGAGCCGCCAGCGCTCGTAATCGGCCCACACCGAGCTCGCATAGATGAAGCGGGCGACGCCGTGCTCGGCCGACGCCCGCAGCACGTTCAGGGTCGCGGCGATGTTGCCCGCCGCCGCGCTCTCGAAGGGGGAGGCGGGGTCGGGGTCGGCCGCGAGGTGCACCACCGTCCCGACGCCGGCGAAACGCTCGGTCCAGCCGACGTCGTAGCCGGTGAGGTCGCCGTCGGGACGGTCGAGCAGGCGGCACTCCCGGTCCCGCCAATGCGCGGCGAGGCTGCTGCCGATCCGGCCCAGCGCTCCCGTGATCAGGATCAAGCCCTTGTTCACGCGCCTCGACCTCCTGAAACCCTGCCGCCGAGCGCTAGGGCGGGGCGCGGTGCCTGTCCAGGATCCCTGGCAATCGTGGCCCCGCCGGGCTCTCCGGTCTGTGACCCGGGCCTTGCCGCTTTGCAGTTGTGGCGCCGGCCGAGTTCGGCTTGGATCGCAGCAACGAAAGACGATGGGAGGACAGCCAAGATGATGCGCGTTCTGGGCGTATTCGCCGCAAGTTGGCTCGCCGTGCTCGCCGGACCGGCGGGGGCCGCCGAGCCATATCCGTCCCGCACGGTGAAGATCATCGTCCCGTTCGGGGCCGGCGGGCCGGCCGACGTCTATGCCCGCGCCGTCGCGCAGCAGCTCGCCACCACGCGCAAGGGCAATTTCATCATCGAGAACCGCCCCGGAGCCGGCGCCCTCATTGGCACCACCGAGGCCGCCAAGGCGGAGCCGGACGGCTACACGCTGCTGATGATGTCCAACACGCACACGACCAACGAGACGCTGGTCGCCAAGAAATCCTACGAGCTCCTGCGCGACTTCGTGCCCGTCGCCCCGGTGAATTCCTCGGACCTCGTGGTCGTGGTGCACCCCTCCGTTCCGGCGAAGACGCTTCCCGAGCTGATCGCGCTGGCGAAAGCCGAGCCCGGCAAGCTCGATTACGCGTCCTCGGGCGTCGGCACGCCGTATCACATGGCGGGCGAGCTCCTGAAGGCGACGACCGGCACGGACATCGTCCATG
>JAQGJZ010000047.1 GCA_028290385.1 Enterovirga sp. | reverse complement strand
GTTTGAAATCCTGCTGGTCATCTAGCGTCATGCAGTTGAACCGGAGGTTGTGGACCTCCTTCATCTACTCTGCCTTCGCGGGGCTGTCGGCATCTCCCAAGCAGGGTATGCCGACGGGCCGGAGTTCAGGAGCGCGCCGTGGCTGCCCGCGCCTTTCCGGTGGCCCGTGCCACGTCTTGCGTCTCGGCGCCGATCACGGTTGCGCCCCGGCTGTGCGCTCAGGGCCGCGGGTCTTGTCCGCCCCTTTCATCTGCCCAGCCTAGCTCCGGAGGCCGCCCGCACGGGCGCAGCATCCTGCACGACGGGCCCGACAGCTTTCCTTTCGGCCTGCTACGCCACTTCGGAACAGGAAAGGGCAATATCGAAGCTTGATCGAATTTCGAAAATCTCGCATAGCTTCGCGATCCTTGTTGAGCATCCGGGCCGGCCATGAACCGTCGAGGGGTCATCACATCGGGAGTCGCGGCGGCCGCGGCACTGGGCGGCGCGGCACGCGCGCAGACGCTCGGCGCGCCGGCTGCAGGCGGCGCGAAGGCCGGCTCATCTCCCTTCGCGGAGACGCTGGCGGAGATGACCTGGCAGGAGGCGGACGCAGCCGCCAAGGCCGGCGCCTCGGTGCTCTGGACCTTCGGCGTCATCGAGCAGCACGGCCCGCATCTGCCGCTCGGGACGGATGTGTACATTCCTTCGGCGGCGCTCCGCCGGACGCGGGCGCTCCTCGCCGAGCGCGGCCACGGGGCCGTGATCCTTCCGGCCTTCTACTGGGGCGTGAACCAGGTCTCGGGCGCGTTCCCAGGCTCGGTCGAGGTGCAGCCCGCGACCATGGTCGCGCTCATGACGGACGTGCTCTCCAGCCTGAAGAAGCAGGGTTTTGCGCGCGTGTTCTGCACGTCCGGGCATGGCGACGCCCTGCACAACAAGACGATCTTCGACGGCGTGATGGCGGGCCGGCAGGCATCCGGCGTCGACGCCGCCATCCTGTTCAACACGCCGCTGGTGAAGCGGCTCGGCCTGGACCAGGCGAACCCGGCGGTGCTCGGCTTCGACGTCCAGGAGGCGCCGGCAAAGTTCATCGACGTCCACGCGGGCGATCCAGAGACCTCCGCGATGCTCCACGAGCATCCCGAGCTCGTCCGCAAGGATCTGCTGCCGGGGCTCCGCTCGACGGATTACGGCCCGGCCGATCTGGCCGAATGGCGCAAGGGCCAGGACGCCGCCCGGGCCAAGACGCCGCTCGGCTATTTCGGCGATCCCGCCTCCGCGGATGCCGCACGCGGGGCCGCCCGGCTCGAGGCGCAGGCCAAGGCCATGGCCGACGTGATCCTCGCCCGCGTGGCCGCGAAGTAGCCTGTTGCCGGCCGCAGGCCTGCATCATCCCGGGGAGGAGAGCTTCATGTCCGACGCCACGCCGAAGCCGCTTCCGTCGGCCAACGATTTCGACCCCGATCTCCCGTCCAACCGGATGGTGTTCGAGGTCCGCCGCGACAATTCCGTGTGGCCGCATTTCAAGGAGCGGCTGGAAGACCTGATGAACCAGTACGGCCTGAGCGAGCCCGAGAAGGAGGCGTTCCGCGCCATCGACGTGCGCCGCCTCGCCGAGCTCGGCGTGCACCCCTACTTCCTGCCGCAGATCACGCGGCTGTTCCACGGCTCGGCCGGCAACACCACGAAGAGCGCGGCGGCCGAGGCCTACCGCAAGTCGTGGGGCGACAAGATCGTCGAGCACCGTCCCGAGACGAACTGAGAAGGGCCGACCGACATGGGTGAGTTCGTCTCCATCATGGCCATGGCCCACGCGCCGGGCGTCACCGGCTGGATCGAATCCTGCCCGGTGGAGGACCAGCAGGCGATCCAGGCGGGCTACGAGGAGCTCGGCCGCACCATGCGGGAGGCGAGGCCCGACATCATCATCGGGGTCGGCAACGACCACCTGCTGAACCTGCCGCTGAAGAACCCGCCGAACTGGCGCGTCGACTGCTCCCGCGAGTGGAACGGCCCGGCCGAGTTCTTCAAGGCGTGGCTGAAGCAGCCCGGCTATCACGTGAAGGGCCGGCCGGAGATTTCGGAGGTCGTCGCCCGGGAGGCGATCGCTGCCGGCTTCAAGGTCGACCGCGGCGAAAACCTGCTGTTCGACGACAATTGGTCGGTGCCCCTCTGGTACCTCGGCTACGACGTCCCGATCCTCCCCATCCACATGAACTGCATCAACCCGCCGGTGCCCGACCCCGCGGAATGCATCCGGTTCGGCCGCGAGCTGCGCCGCATCGTGCGCGAGGTGCTGCCGGCGGGGCTCCGCGTCGGGCTGATGGGCACCGGCGGGCTCTCGCACGAGCCCGGCGGGCCGCGCTACTTCACCATGGATTCGCGCTTCGACCGCTGGTTCCTCGAGCTGATGGAGGAGAGCGATCCGGACCGCGTCGTGCGCGAGGCGACGATCGAGCGCATGAATGACGCCGGCGGCGGCGGCACCACCGAGCTCCTCGCCTGGATGGTCGCGATGGCCGCAGCGGGCGGCACACCGGCCCGGACGGTGTTCTACGTGGCGTCCCAGGAGATGCGCTGCGGGATCGGCGGCTCCGTCTGGACGCAGTTCGCGTGAGCGTGCCGTCGCGCTTTGCGAGCCGGTCGGTCCTGCCCGACCCGGCCGAGCGGCTCGCGCCCGGCCGCACGGCGCTGGTCGTGGTCGACATGCAGAACGATTTCTGCGCGCCGGGCGGCTATATCGCGGATGCGCTCGGCAAGGACGTGTCCGGCCTCGCCCCGATCGTGCTGCCGATCCGCGCGCTCATCGCGGCCGCGCGCGCCGGCGGCATTCCCGTGGTCTGGCTCGCGGCCTTCTACGAGGAGGAGCTGCTTCCGCCCTCGATGATCGCCCAGAAGCGCCGTCTCGGCATCGCGGCGACCTGCTGCCAACGCGGCAGCTGGGGGTCGGATTTCTTCGGCGTCGCGCCGGCGGAGGGCGAGGCTGTCTTCGCCAAGCACACCTATTCCGGCTTCTCGAACCCGAAACTCGAGCTCCACCTCGCCGGGCGGGGGATCGAGGCGCTCGTGTTCTGCGGGGTGCAGACGAATGTCTGCGTCGAATCCACCCTGCGAGACGCGCATGCGCGCGGGTTCGACGTGGCGATCGTGCCCGATGGCGTGGCCTCGCATGCGCCCCAGCTGCACGAGGCGACGCTCGCCAACGTGCGCTTTCTCTTCGGCGACGTGGTCCCGTCGGCCGAGCTTCTCGCCCTCTGGGCAGCCCGGGATGCCGCCGCGGCCTGACGGCCGGGCCTCCCCACCACGAACACAAGGGAGCTTCTCTCATGAGCAGCGCGATGTCGCCGGCGGCAGCCCACAGCCCGGTGCACCTGAAGCACTTCATCGACGGCCGCTTCGTGTCGGCGAATGGCCGCTCCTTCGACAACCGCAATCCCGCCACCGGGCAGATCGTCGGCACCGTGGACGAGGCCGACGCCGCGACCGTGGATGCCGCCGTGCAGGCCGCCCGGCGCGCCATGAAGGGCCCCTGGGGCAAGACCACGGAGCAGGAGCGCGCCGCGATCCTGCGCAAGGTCGCGGACGGCATCATGCGCCGCTTCGACGATTTTCTGCAGGCGGAGGTGCTGGATACGGGCAAGCCCGTGAGCCTCGCGTCGCACATCGACATTCCGCGCGGCGCGGCGAACTTCAACGTCTTCGCCGACCAGGTGCAGACGCTGTCGACCGAGAGTTTCCGGATGGCGACGCCGGATGGCCGGGGCGCGCTGAACTATGCGCTGCGCGTGCCGCGCGGCGTGATCGCGGTGATCTGCCCGTGGAACCTGCCGCTGCTGCTGATGACCTGGAAGGTCGCGCCGGCGCTCGCCTGCGGCAACGCCGTGATCGTGAAGCCGTCCGAGGAGACCCCGACCACGGCGACGCTGCTCGGCGAGGTGATGAACGAGGCGGGCGTGCCGCCGGGTGTGTACAACGTCGTGCACGGTTTTGGGCCGGACAGCGCGGGCGAGTATCTCACCCGCCACCCGG
>JAQGJZ010000036.1 GCA_028290385.1 Enterovirga sp. | reverse complement strand
TCTCATCAAGAACACCCCGAAGGTCACGGGCTTCCTCGGGGCGGACAAGGCGAAGCCGGTTCCGATTCCGGATGCTGAGGCCGAGCGCATCAAGGGCCAGGTCGCGGAGGGCATCGAGCGTCCGAAGCCGTCGATCTCGTTCGAGATCGGCGAGACCGTGCGGGTCGCGGATGGGCCCTTCGCGTCCTTCAACGGGACGGTCGAGGAGGTCGACGAGTCGCGCGCCCGGCTCAAGGTCGCGGTCTCCATCTTCGGTCGCGCGACGCCGGTCGAGCTCGAATACGGGCAGGTGGAGAAGAGCTAGCTCCCGCCTCTCCCAAAGGAGAGGTCGCCTCGGCGCGGCAGCGCCGAACGGGCCAAGGGCCGTATCCTTTTCGGATGAGGTGCAACCCCCTCACCCTTTCCCCCTCCCCGGCGGGGAGGGAACTCCGGCGAGCTTCGGCCCGCCGGTAAACCCGCGGGAGATCCCGCCCGGTCGCCAGCCGGGCCTGAGAATGGGATCGCACCGCGGCTTCTGAAACGTCTCGCACCCGGCTGGCAGCCGGGCCAGGGGCACAATCGGGAGTATTCCCATGGCAAAGAAGATCACGGGGTACGTGAAGCTTCAGGTTCCGGCCGGCGCCGCCAATCCGTCGCCGCCAATCGGTCCCGCGCTCGGTCAGCGCGGCCTCAACATCATGGAATTCTGCAAGGCCTTCAATGCGCGCACCGCGCAGATGGAGAAGGGCACGCCGATCCCGGTCGTCATCACGGCCTACCAGGATCGCTCCTTCACCTTCGAGATGCGGCAGCCGCCGGTCGCCTACTTCCTGAAGCGGGCCGTTGGCCTGAAGATCGGGAAGAAGCCGGCTTCCGGCTCCAAGACCCCCGGAAAGGGCGCTCCTGTCGGCTCCATCACGGAAGCTCAGATCCGCGAGATCGCGGAGAAGAAGATGGTCGACATGAACTGCGACACGGTCGATTCGGCGATGTCCATGATCCGGGGTTCCGCCCGGGCCATGGGCCTCGAGATCACGGCGTAAGGAGCGGACCATGGCTAAGGAAGGCAAGCGCATCCGCGCCGCTCGCGAGGGCGTCGATCCCACCAAGCTGTATCCGCTCGCGGATGCCGTCTCGCTCATCAAGGCCCGTGCCGGCGCGAAGTTCGACGAAACCGTCGAGATCGCCATGAACCTCGGCGTCGACCCGCGTCACGCCGACCAGATGGTTCGCGGCGTCTGCAACCTCCCGAACGGCTCCGGCCGGACGGTGCGGGTGGCCGTGTTCGCCCGCGGCGGCAAGGCCGACGAGGCCCGGGCTGCCGGTGCCGACATCGTCGGCGCTGAGGACCTGCTCGAGACGATCCAGGGCGGCACGATCGATTTCGATCGCTGCATCGCGACCCCGGACCTGATGCCGCTCGTCGGCCGTCTCGGTAAGGTGCTCGGCCCGCGCGGCCTGATGCCGAACCCGCGCGTCGGAACGGTCACGATGGACGTCGCCGGCGCCGTGAAGGCGGCCAAGGGCGGCGCGGTCGAGTTCCGCGTGGAGAAGGCCGGCATCGTGCATGGCGGCGTCGGCAAGGCGTCCTTCGACGAGCAGAAGCTGGTCGAGAACATCCGCGCCTTTGCGGATGCCGTGCAGAAGGCCAAACCGTCGGGCGCCAAGGGCACCTACATCCAGCGCGTCGCGATCTCCTCGTCGATGGGCCCGGGCGTGAAGGTGGATCCCGCGAGCGTGATGGCGCAGGCCTGAGGGCCTGACCCCAGGTTGCGGCGAAACGCTTGACTTTTCGCCGCAACCCGATCCCGGCCCTTGGCACCGCGGCCAGGACGGGATATGAGACGAGTCATGTCTCCACATCCATGCGAGAGCTGGCCCCTCGGGCGGTGATCGTATTTGCATTCCGTCCAGGCAACTGGGCGGAGGCGGCCGGCGGGCCGGGGCGATGCCTCGTGTCCGATCCGGCCAAGTTCTGTCCGAGACTGCAGGCGCCAAGGGGCTCTCGGGCCCGGCGGCTTAATACTCGCCTGCACAGACGGGGAAGCCGAATCGAGACCCGCGTGTTGCGGGATTTGTAGACGGTTCGATCCATCTCGCCCAGAGCCGGGCCGGCAGTGCCGGACGGTGCGGGGCGGACAGGGCGCTCGAGCGTCGCGCAGGGGTGTTCCCGGCGCGGCAAACGTAACCGGCGGAACCGAATTGCGGTTCCGTCCTGCCCGGGCGGAAACGCCCGGACTGGAGAGAGCAAGTGGATAGAGCAGCGAAAAGCGAGCTCGTCACGGGCCTCAACGGCGTCTTCGCGAAGACCGCCGTCGTGGTCGTGGCCCACTACAAGGGCCTCACGGTTGCCGACATGCAGAAGCTGCGCTCGCAGATGAAGCAGGCCGGCGCGACCGTGAAGGTCACGAAGAATAGCCTCACCAAAATCGCTCTCGAAGGCACGGACGTCGCGTCCATCCAGCCCCTGATGAAGGGGCCCACCCTGATCGCCTATTCGGGCGATCCGGTCGCGGCGCCGAAGGTTGCCGTCGACTTCGCCAAGGCCAACGACAAGTTGGTCATCCTCGGCGGAGCGATGGGCACGACTGCTCTCAACGTGGAAGGCGTGCGTTCGCTTGCGACGCTGCCGTCCCTGGACGAGCTGCGCGCGAAGCTTGTCGGCCTGGTCAATGCCCCGGCCACCAAGCTCGCCCAGCTCGCGAACGCCCCGGCGGCCAAGCTCGCCCGAGTGTTCGGAGCCTATGCCAAGAAGGACGAGGCGGCCTGAGGCCGATTTCCGTCAACACCCCTGTTCGAACCCTACAAGGATACC
>JAQGJZ010000014.1 GCA_028290385.1 Enterovirga sp. | reverse complement strand
GGTGGAGGCCGCCTGCGCGGAGCTCGGGGTTCCGCCCGAGCGCGTGCATGTCGAGCGCTTCGTGTCCGAGTTCGGCGGCCGCGCGCGTCCGCAACCTGTCATGCCCCTGCCTGACGCGCCGGCCCGCACCGCGGCCCTGATCGTCGATGGAAAGCGCCGGGAGGTGCCGGTCCGCGAGGGCGAGGCGATCCTCGATGCGGCGCTGCGGGCCGGGGTGGACCTGCCCTATGCGTGCCGGGGCGGCATGTGCTCGACCTGCCGGGCCAAGGTGCTCGAGGGCGAGGTCGCGATGGACCTCAACTACTCGCTCGAGCCCTGGGAGACTGAGGCCGGCTTCGTGCTGACCTGCCAGTCGCATCCCAAGACCGAGCGGGTCGTGATCGATTACGACCAGATGTGATGAGAGGCCGACCCGGGACCCACGACGGGGTGGAACGGCGAGGCGCGAGAAGGTGGGTTCTGGGTCTCGCCTGCGGCGAGCTCCGAGATGACAAGCAACACGGGAGGACGCTGTGGCGAACGATCAAGCGCTCGATCCGGCCGAGCGGATGAGCCGGGACGAGCTCGCCGCCCTGCAGCGCGACCGCCTCCAGACAACCCTCGCGCGTGCCTACCAAAACGTGCCGCATTACCGGGCCGCGTTCGACGCGGCCGGCGTGCATCCGGCGGACCTCCGGGACCTGTCGGACCTGGCCAAGTTCCCGTTCCTGGTGAAGGCGGATCTGCGCGACAATTACCCGTTCGGCCTCTTCGCGGTGCCCCGCGAGGAGCTGCTGCGTCTGCACGCCTCGTCGGGCACGACCGGCAAGCCGATCGTGGTCGGCTACACACGGGGGGACCTGGAGGTGTGGGCCGAGGTGATGGCCCGCTCGCTCCGGCTTGCGGGCGCACGCCCGGGCGAGCTGATCCACAACGCCTATGGGTACGGCCTCTTCACGGGCGGGCTCGGCATCCACCAGGGCGCCGAAAAGCTCGGGCTCACCGTCGTGCCGGTCTCGGGGGGCATGACGGAGCGACAGGTCCAGCTCATCACCGATTTTAGGCCGGACCTGATCACGGTCACGCCGAGCTACATGCTGGCGATCCTGGACGAGTTCCGGCGCCAGAACATCGACCCGCGCACAAGCTCGCTGCGGGTCGGGATCTTCGGGGCTGAGCCCTGGACCAACGCCATGCGGGCCGAGATCGAAGACGCGTTCGGCATGGATGCCGTCGACATCTACGGGCTGTCCGAGGTCATTGGGCCGGGCGTCAGCCAGGAGAGCGTGGAGACGAAGGACGGCCTCCACGTCTGGGAGGACCATTTCTATCCGGAGATCATCAACCCGGAGACCGGCGAGGTTCTGCCGGACGGGGAGCTCGGGGAGCTCGTGTTCACGTCGCTGACCAAGGAAGCCTTCCCGGTGATCCGCTACCGGACGCGCGACCTCACGCGCCTTCTGCCCGGAACGGCGCGGCCTTCCATGCGGCGGATGGAGAAGGTCACGGGCCGCTCGGACGACATGATCATCCTGCGCGGCGTGAACGTGTTTCCGACCCAGATCGAGGAGGCGCTGCTCGCCTGCGAGTGGTGCGGCGGCCACTTCCTGATCGAGCTGACGCGCGAAGGCCGCATGGACGAGATGACGATCCTTGCGGAAGCGCGGCACAATTCATGGGACGCGGCCGCGATCGCGTACCACGCCGAGAAACTCGCCTCTCAGATCAAGGGGACGATCGGCATCACGGCCCGGGTGGCGATCCAGCCGCCGGGCACGCTGGAGCGTTCGGTCGGCAAGGCGAGGCGCGTCGTCGACAAGCGGCCCCGGACATGAAGAAGCCGGAGGGCGGACCCTCCGGCTGACTGACTCACATTTCCTGCTGCTGCTGCTGGCGCATCATGCGCTGATGCTGCCGGCGCTCCCTGGCCGTCATCCTGCGGCCCGGCGCGGGCTCCGACATGCCGGCGCCGCCAGCTGCCATGCCGGCCCCAGCCGCCATTCCGGCACCGACGCCTGCCGCCGTACCGGCAACGGCACCTGCCGCCGCGCCGACCGCCATGCCCGGAACCATGAAGGGATTGGGCGCCATGCCGTTGGGCCGCATGGCACCGGGCGGGCACGGAACGAACTGCCCGTTGGCAACGCAGGATTGCGGCCCCTGGGCCATCATCGGGTCCCCGGCCATCTGCGCCGAAGCCGGCATCACAGCCGCAAGCGACAAAGCCGCCGCGGCCGTGCAAAGAAGTCCTCTCATATCGAGCCTCCGTGGAAGGTTACGCCCGAACAACGCTCCCGACGCAGAAGGTTCCGTCACGGAGGTCCTGGTTGTCCCGGTCGGGCGCTACTCCACCCAGCTTCCGCCGACCGTGCGGGAATGGCCGCGGAACTCGGCGATAACCTCGTCGCCGACCGAAACCTGCACGTCGTAGATGCCGGAACGTCCGGTGCGGGACACCTCGTGCGCGGACGCGACGAGTCGGTCGCCTTGCTTGCCGGGGCGGACGAACGTGATCGTGCAATGCTGCGCCACGGCCCGTTCGCCATGGCTGTTGCAGGCGAACGCGAAGGCGGAATCGGCCAGCGTGAAGATGAAGCCGCCATGCGCCGTGCCGTGGCCGTTGGTCATCGCGGCCGTGACCTCCATGGTCATGAGCGCATAGCCCGGGCCGACATCCAGGAGCATCATGCCGAGCCCGGCACTCGCCGGATCGTTCGCCCACATCGCATCGGCCGAGGCCCGCGCGATCGCGTCGAGATCGGGACCGCCCTCCTCGCCAGCGTCGCTCTCGTCGTGTCCGTCACTCATCATGCCTGTCCCGTGAACCGCGCCGGCCGCTTTTGCGTGAAGGCGGCGACGCCCTCCGCATAATCCGGCATCTCGCTCGCCTGTCTCTGAAGTTTGGCCTCGAGCGCCAGTTGGCCCTCGAGGGTGTTGTCGGCCGAAGCCTCCAGCGCCTGCTTGATCAACCCCAGCGCCGCCGTCGGCCCCGTCGCAAGGGAAGCGACGAGCCTCCCGGCTTCCTCCATCAGGGCCGCGTCGTCCACCGCGCGCCAGATCATGCCCCAGCTCTCGGCCTGCTCCGCCGAGACCGCCTCGCCCGTCAGGGCCAGCGCGCGGGCGCGCGCCTCGCCCACCAGCCGCGGCAGAAACCAGGTGCCGCCGGAATCGGGCACCAGCGCGATCTTGGCGAAAGCCTGGATGAACTTCGCCCGCTTGCCTGCCAGCACGATGTCGCAGGCGAGCGCGACATTCGCACCCGCCCCGGCCGCGACGCCGTTCACGGCGCAGACGACCGGCTTCGGCATCGCCCGGATGCGCCGGATCAAGGGGTTGTAATGCTCGGTCAGCAGGTCCCGCACGCCCGCCGGGTCCGTGCCGATCGACTCGAGATCCTGGCCGGCGCAGAAGGCCCGCCCTGCCCCGGTCAGCAGCAGCGCGCGGCAGCTCGGGTCCGCGGCGGCCTCGTCCAGGGCCGCGGCGAGCGCGCGATGCAGCTCGACCGTGAAGGCATTGAGCTTGTCGGGGCGGTTCAGGGTGAGCTTGCGCCAGCCCTCCCCCACCTCGACCAGAAGCGGCTCGCTCACGCTCTCCTCCCCGGTGCAGTCATCCTGCCCGTCCGGGTAGTCCCGTTCACGAGCCGCAACAAGCCGCCCCGCCGCTCCACCCGGCTCAGAACCCGTAGCGCAGGCCGGCAAACACGCTCCGCCCCTCGCCAGGGTAGAAGATGGCGGTCGAGACCCGCCGCGCGTCGGTCACGGCAGCGAGGTCGCTGACATAGCGCTTGTCCGTGAGGTTGCGGGCATCCACGAACACCGTGACGCCGTTCGGCAGCGCCATTCCCGTCTGGATCCCGAACAGCGCGTAGCCGGGCGTCCGGAGGGTGTTCGCGAAGTCGGCGAACGGCCCCTGCGGCACCCACTCGACGGACGGGGACAAGAAGAACCCGTCCGGCCGCGCATAGGAGAGCGTCGTGCGCAGCACGTGCTCCGGAACCGCCGCGAGCCGGTTGTTGCCGTAGACCCGGTCGCCGACGAAGCGGAAGTCGTTCCACGTCCAGAGCTGCGCCAGCGTGAGCGTGTCCCCGGCGCCCGGGCCGGACAGGTCCTGCGCGAGGTCGACCGCGCCGCCGAACTCGATCCCCTGGTGCAGCGTCCTGTCCGCATTGAAGGTCGCGGCCGGGATGCCGAGGGCGGCATCGGTGCCGAACGCCACGAGCTCGTCCCGGATCGTCGAGCGGTAGAAGGTCAGGTCCCAGCGCAAGCGGCCCCACGACCCGCGCGTGCCGATCTCGCCCGTCCAGGCGCGCTGCTGCTGCAGCGGCACGAAGGTGTGACCGTTGAGGTTCGCCTGGCCGAGGTCGGAAAAGTCCGGAACGTCCCGGGACTTCGTGATGTCGGCGAAGACCTGGACGGTCGGTGCAGGCTGCCAGAGCACCCCGATCTTCGGGTTGAGCCCGTCATAGGCGCGGGCCGCGCTCCGGGCGGGCGCGACGAAGCGGTTCTCGAGATCCCGCTCGTCGTGGAACAGCTTGGCGCCGGCCATGAAGGCGAGTTCGGGCGTGATCCAGAACCGGTTGTCGACAAAGGCCTGGTAGTTGTTGGCGACTTGGCGGGCATCGGCCGTCCGGGCGCCCCTATTGCCGCCGACATTGACGAATTGCAGCGCGCCGTTCGTGCCGCCGAAATAGCGTGCCCCGAGCGTCAGGTCGTTCCGATGCCCGCCGAGGTCGAAGGACCCGCTCCAATGCGGCGACACCCCATAGGTCCAGCCATCCTGATCGAGCACCTGGAAGATCGGGTGGTACAGGTTCTTGTGAATGACCCAGGTGTTGAGATCGAGCTTGCCGAGGTCGAGCGCGAACGAGGTGCGGTTCGCGAGCCGCTGGGCCGAGACGTCGCGCGCCTGGTCGCCCGTGATCGCCGCAAGACTGGCGCGCCTCGGAAAGTTGAGCGCGTCCGACAGCGTGAGCGTGCCGGGCAGCTTCTGCCGCGTCTCGTAGGTGCCGAGGTAGAACCGCGTCTCGACGCCGGGCGCGAGCGTGAAGCCGAGATTGCCGTTCACCTGCGTGTAATCCTGCCGCTGGTGACTGCGAAACCCGTCCTGGTGCGAATGGGTGACGTTCAGCAGCGCGTCCGCCTCACCCGCGATGCCGGAGGCCTGCAGGTTCGCCCGCAGCGCCCCGAAGGAGCCGCCCTCGATGCGGACGAACACGGGAGCGAGCGCCGTGTGCGCGGTCGGCGAAACGAAGTTGATCGCGCCGCCAAGGGTCGAGGAGCCGAACAGGAGCGCGTTGCCGCCCTTGAACACCTCGGCGGAGCGGAGCGCGAGCGGGTCGACCTGATAGTAATCGCCCGAGCCGTCGGCGAAATTGAACGGGATCCCGTCCTGCAGGATCTCGAGCCCGCGCGTGTGAAAACCGCGGGCGAGGCCCGACCCGCGCACCGACAGCCTGATTTCCTGGCCGTAGCGCGTCTGGGCGTAGACGCCGGGCGTGCCCTTCAGCACGACGACGAGGTTGTTGGTGTAGCGGTTCTGGAAGCTCTGCGCGTCGATGAACGCGACGGAACCGACCGTGGCGTTCACGGCCTCGCGCTGGGCTTCGACGCTCGGCACCGTGAGCGAGCCGGGAGAACCGGCGGAGCCCTGAACCGTGATCTCGGGCAATGCCGTCTGCCCCTGAGCGGCAGCGGGGCGCGGGGCGAGCAGGCAGGCGAAAGCGGCTGCGCAGAACGCGCCGCGGGGCAGGTCGGACAACATGAAAACCTCGTCTGTCGTAATCGGCGTAAGGCGATCTCGTCAGGCGA
>JAQGJZ010000003.1 GCA_028290385.1 Enterovirga sp. | reverse complement strand
CGGGCTCGAGAAGCAGGGCACGCTGGACCGCGCCGCCCGTGAGGAGCGGGCCAAGACCTTTATCGATCTCGTGCACCTCACCGGGTTCGAGGATGCGTTCCCGTCCCAGCTCTCGGGCGGCATGCAGCAGCGCGCCGCCATCGCCCGCACGCTCGCCGTCGACCCCGAGATCCTGCTGATGGACGAGCCCTTCGGGGCGCTCGACGCGCAGACCCGGCGCGTCATGCAGGAGGAGCTCCGGGCCATTTGGGCGCGCACGCGGAAAACCGTCGTGTTCGTGACCCACGACGTGCAGGAGGCCGTGTTCCTGGCCGACCGCATCTCCATCATGAGCGCCCGCCCGGGCCGCATCCAGCACGTGATCGACGTGAACCTCGACCGCGGCGGCGGCGACGAGGTTTTGACCCGGCCGGAATTCCTCGAACTCAGCGAGCAGATCTGGCACCTCGTGCGTGAGCAGGCCATCGCCGCCACGCGGGGAGCCCATTGAGATGCGGCGCGTCGGGGCCGGCCTCGTCCGGTACGCGCCGGTGCTCATCCTGTTCGTGGCCTGGGAGGCGCTGACCGCCTCCGGCCTGGTTTCGAACGTGATGCTGCCGAACCTGTCGGCCGTCGGGGCCGCCTTTCTGGAGATGGTCGCGAGCGGCGAACTCCTGACCAACGCCGCTCGCTCGCTCTGGCGCGCCGCGGTCGGCCTCGCCGCGGCGATCGGGATCGGCGTCACGGCCGGCATCCTGATGGCCCGCTACCGGCCCTTCCGGCTGGTGTTCAACCCGATCGTGCAGATCTTCTACCCGATGCCGAAATCGGCCCTCATCCCCGTGATGATGATCTGGTTCGGCCTCGGGGACATGTCGAAGATCGCCCTGATCTTCCTCGGCTGCCTGCTGCCCGTGGTGGTCAGCTCGTTTAATGGCGCGCGCGGTGTGGCCCCGGCGCTGACCTGGTCGGCGCTGAGCCTCGGCGCAACACCGCGGCGGGTTCTGCTCGATGTGGTTCTCCCGGCCGCGAGCCCCGAGATCCTCAACGGCATCCGCACCGCGGTGGCGTTCGCGTTCATCCTCATGGTGAGCTCGGAATTCGTCATTGCGAAGGATGGCCTCGGCTTTCTGATCTCGTCCCTCGGCGACGGCGGGGTGTATCCCGCGATGTTCGCCGTGATCCTCACCGTCGCGGTCGTCGGGTTCGCGGCGGACCGCCTCTACGGCGCCTTTGCGCGCCGGCAACTGCGCTGGAGAGAGCCGTGAGCGCCGCGACCGCCACCGCTGCCGCCCCGGGCGCGCAGCCACGCCCGCGGCGCACCTTGCGCCCCGGTCTCGTCGGCGACATCGCCGCCCAGACGGCCGTCCTTCTCGCCCTTGCGGCGACTTGGGAAATCGTCACCCGGGCGGGGCTCGTTCATCCCTTCCTGCTGCCGCGCCTGTCCGACATCCTGGCACGGATCTGGACGGACGCGCTGTCGGGCGCGGTGTTTCTCGATCTCGGGCTGACGCTCTACCGGGCGCTCCTCGGGTTCAGCATCGCGACCGCGATCGGCTTGCCGCTCGGCGTGCTGATGGCGCGCTCAAAGGCCGTGCGCTGGTTCTTCGACCCGCTGATCTCCATCGGCTTTCCGATGCCGAAGATCTCGTTCCTGCCGATCTTCATCCTGTGGTTCGATATCTACGACACGTCGAAGATCATCATGATCACCTTCTCGTGCCTGTTTCCGATCGTGTCCGCCGCCTATGCGGGTACGATGGGGGTGGACCGTTGGCCGGTCTGGTCGGCGCGCTCTTTCGGGGCGACCGAGAACCAGATCCTGCGTGAGGTGGTCCTGCCCATGGCGCTGCCGCAGATCCTGACGGGGCTGCAGATCGCGCTGCCGGTCGGGCTGATCACCACGGTGGTCACCGAGATGCTGATGGGCGGGCGCGGCATCGGCGGCTCGATGATTTCCGCGGGGCGCTTCGCCGATTCCGTCGGCGTGTTCGCCGGCATCGTCGAGGTCGCCGTGCTGGGCTTTGTGGTCATCCGCCTTCTGGTCATGCTGCGGGCGCGCCTTCTGTCCTGGCACGCCGAGGCGAGGGCCTGAGGCGCTTGGCGGACGAAGGTCTGGAGATCGCGTACGGGGCCGAGGAACTCGGCCCCGTTCTGCCGCGCGCGCGGCTTTTCCCCGGGCGGGCGCTGCGCCTGAACGCGGCCCGCTACGAGCTGGGTGCCACGCCCGGGCTCGCCCCGAGCGCGGATCCCGCGCTCCTGCTCGAGCGGCATCTGGCCGGGCTGTGCTCGCCCTGGGCCGGCGCCTCGCGCCGCTTCGTCGAGGGTTACTTCGCGTATCTGCGCCGCGCCCTCGCCGATGCGGCCGAGGACGCGGCCGCGCGGCTCGCGCCCTTTGCGGGCCTTTATGCGGTTGAGGATTGGCTGTTCTCGGCGCCGGCGCTGCTGCCGCGTGCCCACCTGCCGGTTGGCGGAGACGGACGCGTGCGGGCCGATTTCGCGATCTGGCGCGGCGACGAACTGGTTGCCGTGCTGGACCGGGATGCGGGCCTGACGCCGCGCCGCGTGCGGGAACGCGATGCGCAATTGGCCGAGGCCGGCATCGCCGTGCTGCCGTTTTCGGGGGCGGAGATCGGCCCGGAGCTTTTCGATCGGCTCCTCGGGCCGCGCCACGTCCGCTTCTGGGAAGGGGAGCACGTCCCCTCGGGCCCGTTCCGGCCCGCGAACCTGGACTTGGTGCCGGCGCCGGCGGCGCGGGCCTAATCCGAGCTCAGCGCCGCGAGGCTGGCCCGCAGGGCCGCCTCCGGAATGCCGTTGGTGATGAACACGATCCGCGTGCGATGGTCCTCGTCCGGCCAGGCCGGGAGCTGGACGGGCGGATGGATCAGGTGCTGCACGCCCTGCACCACCACCGGGCCGGCGAGCCCTTCCACGGCGACGACGCCCTTCATGCGCAGGAGATCGCGCCCGCGAAGCGACGTGATGGAGCCGAGCCAGCGCGTCACGGCCTCCCAGGCCACCGGCTCGTCCAGGGTCAGGCAGAAGGCCCGGATCGCGTCGCTGTGCCGGTTCGGGTCCTGGTGGTGATGATCGTGACCGTGGCCATGCCCGTGCTCATCGTGGCCGTGCTGCGGCGCCTCAAAGGCTTCGGCGTCCAGCCATGTCCGAAGCATCTCCGGATTGGCACGCGGGTCGCCCGCCACCCGGCCGAACAGGTCCTCCGGCGTGATCTCGCCGCGCACAACGGGAACGAGATCGGCGCCCGGGTTCAGCGCGCGCAGCCGGGCCGACAACGACGCGACGGCGGCCGGCTCCGCCACATCCGTCTTGGTCAGCAGCAGGACGTCGGCCAGCGCCGCCTGCTTCACGGCCTCCTGGTAACTGTCCAGCTGCCCCTCGCCGTGCACCGCGTCGACGGTCGAGATGATGCTGGCGAGGTGGAAGCGGCCGTCCAGCAGCGGGTCGCTCGCGAGCGTCTGGGCGATCGGCGCGGGGTCGGCGAGCCCGGTCGTCTCGATCGCGACGCGCGAGAAGGCCGGGATGTCGCCCCGGCGCCGCTTCGCGTCGAGATCGTCCAGCGTGTCGACGAGGTCGCCCCGCACCGTGCAGCAGATGCAGCCGCTCTGCAGCACCACCGCGTTTTCGATGCTGGCCTCGACCAGAAGGTGGTCGATCGCGATCTCGCCGAACTCGTTGATGACGACGGCCGTGTCGGCCATCCCCGGGTCGCGCAGCAGGTTGTTGAGAAGCGTGGTCTTGCCGCTTCCCAGAAAGCCCGTGAGGACCGTGACGGGCGTGCTCACGCGGGTGTCCCTCAGAAGTCCATTTCGAGGGTGTAGAGGCCGCCGCCGAAGCGGTCCACCGCGTACACGATCCCGTTCTCGTCGACGAAGACGTCGTTGATCTGCGAGCTCGGGGCGCGCGAGCCGGCCGGCCGCTCCGGAACGAAGGCCGCGACCTCCTTTGGCTGCAGCGGGTTGCTCGTGTCGTAGACCCGGACGCCGCCGTTGAAGAAGGTCGAGAAGATCAGCGTGTCCGACTTGAACGAGGTCTCGCCGGGCCGGTTCTCGTGTAGGTTGTGCGAACCGTAACGGCCGCCGCGGCGGGCGAATTCCTCGACCGGCGGCATCGGCAGGGTCGAGAGCGGCACGAGGTTGGTTTCCTCGCGCGCATCCACGATCCAGGTGAGCTTCGGCCAATCCGCGCCGTCATCCATCACGCATTCGTCGCTGACGATGAGCAGGTCGCGGCTGAAGAGCGGCAGCACGGTGTGCGTGAAGCCCGGATAGGGCGGGTGCGAGCACCAGCGCGAAACGACCTTCGGGCGCGACATATCCGCGATGTCGAGCACAAAGGCGCCGCCGTCGAGGAAGCCGACATAGGCCCGGTCGGGCCGGTTCGGGAACACATTGGTGTTGTGCGCCCGGAACCCGGAATCGATCTTGAGCCGCTTCGGGGGCGGGGCGTCGTCGCCCTCGCGCACGCCGGGCATCCACCAGCGCCCGATCTCCTCCATCTTGGCCGGATTGCTGGCGTCGATGATGCGGTAGGGCTGGTCGTCGAGCTGGTTGCGCGGCTGGAAATCGGCGGCACCGGCCGCGCAGTGGATCGTCTTGCCGTCCACGAACCAGACCTGATGGACGCCGCGCGAATAGGGGCCCGAGCAATCGAAGAAGCCGATCGAGCGCGGGTTCTCCGGCACGCTGATGTCGAACATCTCGATCCCGGCCGGCTGGAGGCCGGGCTCGAGGACCTGATAGGCGACAGCCATCAGGTCGCCGCAGGTCTCCAGCGAGTTCGAGCGGACCTTGTTGTGCGGCAGCTCCGTCTGCACGACCACCTTGGGATTGCGCGGGTCGGTGACGTCAACGCCGGTAAAATTCTTTGGGGGGCCCTCATGCGCCAGCCACATGATGCGGCGGCCGTCGCGCGTCTTCTGCAGCGACATTCCCTCGCCGATGCCGCCATAGCCGAGGAGCTGGTCCTGGCTGAGCAGAGTGAGGCCGTAGCCTTCATGCGCCATGCGTTTCCACCGTGTGTTTCGTTGAGCCTCGCTGGTGCTCGCGTTTGAGAACCGGCGATCAGGATCGGGTCCGGGAGCCCCGGGCACGAAGGCCGGTCGGCGCGGATCGGCTGGCATTCGCCGCCCTCCCGCGTTTCAGGCTGCTTCGCACCCCAAGCTCCGGGATGACTTTCCTTGTTGAGCAAGGTTTAAATAAGCGCGCGCCCCGGTCAAGCTCTGGCCGGTTACGCGTGAGGAAGCGCTCGCGGGCAACTCGCTCGCAAACGGGCCTGCGGATTCATATGCAGGGCCCGGCAACAACGAGAATGAAGGCTGGAACACGATGACCGATGCAGGCAGGGGCCAGGACACGCCGTTTGTCCTCGAAGAAGCGACGATTGCCGATCTGCACGATGCGATCCGCACCGGCAGAACAACCGTCGTGAAGGTGGTGCAGGGCTATATCGATCGGGCGCGGGCCTATAACGGCCCGGCGAGCTTGCTGCTCACGGAGGACGGGGCCGATGTCGAGTCGGCGACCGGCACCGTGCGGGCCGGGGCGCCGCTCCGCTTCCCGACGCAGACCGTGAAGGCCTCGACGATCCTGCCTGATCTCGACAAGTACAAGGGCCCGCCGCTGGAATGGGGCCGGATGGAAGCGACCGCGTCCGACCCGGATGCCCAGCAGCAATTCGGGATGATCGTCGGCAAGCCGAATGCCGGGCAGGTGAATGCCCTGGCGACGCTCAATATCCGCGGCGAGCGCTCCGTCACCTGCAAGGGCGATTTTGACCTGCATCCGTCCAAGGGAAAGCTCCCGCCCGGCGCACCGCCGGTCTGCGAGTACTTCCGCCAGCAGCCGGACGCGCTCGAGCGGGCCGCGGAGCTCGATGCCGAGTGGGGCCGCAACCCGGACCTCGAGAAGATGCCGATGTACGGCGTCGTGTTCTCGTTCAAGGATCCCTTTGACACCAAGGACATGCGCTCGACGGGCGGCGCTGACGCCGCCTACGACATGGACTTCCCAGCGCGGGACCACATCCTCGTGGATCAGCTCCGGAACAAGGGCGCGATCATTTTCGCGAAGGCGATCAACACGGAATACAACGGCCGCGCGGGCGATCCCGGCGGGCGGCACAAGCCGCGCAAGGTCCTCGCCTCGACGCTCGGGCATCAGCGCTCCACCTGGGCGGGCAACCCCGCCAACCCGTACGACACGACCCGCGCGGCTTCGCTCGGCTCGAGCTCGGGCTCCGGGGTGTCGGTCGGCGCCAACCTCGTCATGGCGAGCCTCGGCGAGGAGACCCGCGCCTCCTGCCGCGGCCCGTCCAACCACAATGCGATCGCGCTGATCCTGCCGCACAAGGCGATGCTGGGCTTCGATGGCGGCGCGATCGGGGCCGACATCCAGTGCGACCGCACGGGCATTCACGCCCGCAAGCTGACGGACTGCGCCAAGATCCTGGATGCGCTCCGGGACGAGGAGAACGGCTATTACGACCCGCGCGACCCGTTCACGGCGGTGCCGCGCTCCTCGATCCTGCCGGGCCCCTATGCGAGCTATGTCGGCCGCTCCGGCGAACCGGGCTCACTGGCCGGCATGCGCATCGGCGTGATCCGGGAATCCATGGTCGTCCCGAAAGGGTCGATGACGGAGGTTCCGATCACGACGGCTGCCGCGCGCGAGATCAAGGAGGTTCTGGGCCGCAAGCTCGGCGCGACGCTGGTCGAGACGACGGACCCGCTCTGGACGCGCGATCCCGAGGTCGAGGTCATGAAGACCGACTACCGGCACGCGCTCGCGCAGCTCATCCCGCTGATCATGCCGGACCTGATGTTCCGGCTCGATCCGAAGGGCCAGCCGCTGTTCAAGGAATTCGCCGAGGCGATCGTCCCGACCGAGTTCATGCCCGGCAAGGTCTTCGGTTCGGGCACGATGCAGCCGATCGATTATTGCGTCGCGCTGGCGGAAGGGCGGGTCGAACCGCCGATCAACTTCACGATCGCGGCCATCCAGCAGCAGGAGCTGGCCTTCACGTTCCGGTACCACATCTCGCAATACCTCACGCGCCGTGCGGCTGACTGGAAGCGCAAGGGCTTCAACGAGACCCTGTCCGATTGGGCGGCCCTCAACGCCCGGTCCAAGTTCTGGGGCGACGACCATCGCGCCGCGTTCAAGAACTGGGAGGAGGTTGCCGATCCGCGAAATCCGCTCGGCGGCCGTCAGGGCGTGAACGAGCGCATCATGCTGCGCGAGCTGCTGCGCCGGGCCGACATGATGGTGATCCTGGAGAACAAGCTCGACGCGCTCGTCCGGCTGCATACGCCGTGGGCGCCCGGGCTGATTGGCCACCCGCACCAGTACGACATCTGGAGCAACCTGACGCCGGAATCCCTGATGGGCCCGAATGCCGGGTTGACGGAGGTCCTGGTCCCGGCCGGCTATGTCACCGAGACCTACGATCCCGTCTTCAAGCTGAGCGAGGATGGGACGCGCTACGTCTCCCAGCCGTCGCACACGGTGACGAAGCTTGCGGAGCCGGGCCTGCCCTTCTCGCTCGTGTTCCGCTGCGAGCCGGGCAAGGAGGACGTCATCCTCGGCATCGCGTCGGCCTACGAGGCGGCCTCGCTGCGCCGCGTTCCGCCGCCGGCCTTCGGCCCGCTCGCGGCCTGAACACCGCGGAACCGCCTCGCGGGACTTGGCGCCCGCGAGGCATCTTCGGCATCGGGTCTGTCGGGGCGGGCGCTGCCCGCCCGGCTACGCCGCGACGGGCAGTCCGGCTTCGGAAGGCCCTTCGCTCGGCAGCTGAACCATGTGGCCGGGCGACACCTCCCGGTACAGCCGATCCGGCGGCTCGAAGCCGAGCGGCCGGATCGGGCTCTTGAGCTCCTCGTTCGTCACCCGGTGCTTCTCGTGCCGGCGCGCCGGGTCCGGGATCGGAACGGCCGCGAGCAGGCGGCGCGTATAAGGGTGCTGCGGGTTGCCGAAGATCGCGGCACGCGGCCCGATCTCGACGATCTCGCCCAGATACATGACGGCGACCCGGTGGCTCACCCGCTCCACCACGGCCATGTCGTGCGAGATGAACAGGTAGGCGAGCTGCAGGCTCGCCTGCAGCTCCAGCATCAGGTTGATCACCTGGGCCTTCACGGACACATCCAGGGCCGAGACGGATTCGTCTGCGACGATCAGGCGGGGCCGGACCGCGAGCGCGCGCGCGATGCAGATGCGCTGGCGCTGCCCGCCGGAGAATTCGTGCGGAAACCGGCTCGCCATGTCGGGCGAGAGCCCGACCCGGCGCAGCAGCTCGGCGGTCTGCTCGCGCGCCGCGGAGCGCGAGGCCAGCTTGTTGATGGCGAGCGGCTCGGCAATGGCGGCACCGATCGTCATGCGCGGATCGAGGCTCGCGAAGGGATCCTGGAAGATCATCTGCATGAGCTTGCGTCGCTCGCGCAGGTCACGCTCGCCAAGCGCCATGATGTCTTCGCCGTCCAGCAGCACGGAGCCTGATTGCGGCTCGATCAGGCGCATCACCGAGCGCCCGGTGGTCGACTTTCCGCAGCCGGACTCGCCGACAAGCGCCAGCGTCTCGCCCTGGCGCAGGTCGAACGAAACCTTCTCGACGGCGTGCACGCGCCCGCGCGGCCGGCCGAGCAGCCCGCCCGTGATGGTGAAGCGGGTGGTCAGGTCCTTCACCTGCAGCACGGGGCGCTCGGCATGCGCCACCGTGTCCGGGATCTCGTCCTGCGGCAGCGGCAGGCCGGTGCTCCGGTCGATCTCCGGGAAGGGCAGGGGGCGCGCGTGCTCCGTCATCGAGCCGAGCCGCGGCACCGCCGAGAGCAGCATGCGCGTATAGGGGTGGGTCGCGCGCTTGAAGATGTCGTCGGTCGCGCCGGTCTCGACCGCCTCGCCGCCATACATCACGACTGTCCGGTCCGCGATCTCGGCCACCACGCCCATGTCGTGCGTGATGAAGAGGACGGACATGCCCTCCTCCTCCTGCAACGCCTTGATCAGCTCCAGGATCTGGGACTGGATGGTCACGTCGAGGGCCGTCGTCGGCTCGTCCGCGATCAGCAGTTTCGGCCGGCAGGCGAGCGCCATGGCGATCATCACGCGCTGGCGCATGCCGCCCGAGAAGCGGTGCGGGTAATCGTGGATGCGCGATTTCGCGGCCGGGATGCGCACCTTTTCCAGCAGCCGCACGGTTTCGGCCTCGGCCGCGCTGCGCGACAGCCCGCGATGCAGGATCAGCGCCTCCGCGATCTGGAAGCCGATCGTCAGCACCGGGTTCAGGCTCGTCATCGGCTCCTGGAAGATCATGGCGATATCGTCGCCGCGCACCTTGCGCATTTCTGCGTCCGGCAGCTTCAGCAGGTCGCGCCCGCCGAGGGCGACGCTGCCCGTGACCCGGCTGGAATCGCGCGGCGTCAGGCGCATGATCGAGAGCGCGGTCACGCTCTTGCCCGACCCGGACTCGCCGACCAGCGCGACCGTCTCCTTCGGGCCGATGTCGAACGACACGCCGCGCACGACCGGCCGCCACGCGCGCTCGACCTTGAAGGCGGTCGAGAGGTTTTGGACGGAGAGGATGGGATCCATGCGTACCTTGCCCGTCATTCCGGGGCTCGCCGCAGGCGAGAGCCCGGAACCCACCTGCATGCGCCGGAGCTTGATCGTGGGTTCCGGGTTCCGCTTCGCGGCCCCGGAATGACACCCTTGGACACGGTCAGATCACCCGGCGCGGATCGAGCGCGTCGCGCAGCCCGTCGCCGATGAAGTTGATGGACAGGACGGTCAGGAAGATCGCGGCGCCCGGGAACATCGCCCAGTGCGGCGCGGTGTCGAGTTGGTCCTTGGCGTCGAACAGGATGCGGCCCCAGGTCGGGATGTCGGGCGGAAAGCCGAGCCCGAGGAAGGAGAGGGTCGATTCGGCGATGATCGCGGCCGAGACCTCGATCGTGCCGGCGACGATCACCGGCCCGATCGCGTTGGGGAGGATATGGCGCACGACCTGCCGCGATCGGCTCGCGCCCATCGCGCGGGCGGCCTCGACGAATTCCTTCTCGCGCAGCGACAGGAACTGCGCCCGCACGAGCCGCGCCACGGGCATCCAGCGCAGGCCGCCGATGACGACGACGATCATGACGAAGATGCCGCCCTCGACCCCGAACGCGGCCTTCAGCTTGTCCCGGAACAGGTAGATCACGAGGAGCAGGAGCGGCAGCTGGGGCAGGGACAGGAACAGGTCCGTCACCCACATCAGCAGGCCCTGGAGCATGCCGCGCGACATGCCGGCGAGCGAGCCCACGATAACGCCGACGATCGTCGAGACCAGCATCGCGGCGAAGCCGACGGCGAGCGAGATGCGGCCGCCATAGATCATGCGGGCGAGGAGATCCTGGCCGAGGTCGTCCGTCCCGAACGGGTGCTGCCAGGACGGCCCCTGCAGCGTCGCCGCAAAATCGATCTCGTCGATCCGCACCGGCCAGAGCCAGGGCCCGAGCAGCACGCCGGCGACGATCACCCCGAGCAGAAGGGCGCTGACGGTCGCGAGCCGGTGCCGGCGGAAACGCCGCCAGGTCTCCGAGCCGCGCGGCCGCGGCGCCGCGACGGCCGCCGGGTCCGGCACCAGGGCGACCGCGTCAGCGGAAGGAGATGCGAGGGTCGAGCCAGCCATAGAGCAGGTCTGCGATGAGGTTGAAGGCGACGACCAGGCAGGAGAACACGAAGGTCACGGCCATGATCACGGGCGTGTCGTTGGCCAGCATGGCGGTGATCAGGAGCGAGCCGATGCCGGGCACGCGAAAGATCTGCTCGGTCACGATCGCGCCGCCGAACACGGCCGGCATCTGCAGCGCGACCAGTGTCACCACCGGGATCAGGGCGTTGCGGGTGATGTGCCGCCGGGTCACCGCGCCGTCGCTGAGGCCCTTGGCCCGCGCCGTGGTCACGTAATCGAGCCGCGCGACGTCCAGCACGGCCGAGCGGACGTAGCGCGTGTAGGAGGCGGCCTGAAACAGGCCGAGCACCGTCACGGGCATGATCGCTTGGCGGACGTGTTCCCAGTACCAGCGCCAGCCCGTCGCCGCGATGTCGGCCTGGTACACGAAGGGAAGCCAGCCGAGGTGGATGCTGAACAGGAGGATCAGCAGGAGGCCGGTGAAGAAGGTCGGCAGGGAGAAGCCGACGAAGGCGAGCGTGTTCGCGATCTGGTCGAAGACCGAATAGGGCCGCAGCGCGGCATAGATCCCGACCGGCACGGCGATCAGCAGCGCCAGCACCTGCGAGGAGCCGATCACGAACAGCGTCGTCGGCACGCGCTGCAGGATCAGCGTGTCGACATCGATGCGGCTGGCGAAGGAGAAGCCCCAATCCCCCTGCGCCATGGCGGCGAGCCAGCGCAGGTAGCGGACCATCACGGGGTCGTCCATGCCGAACTTGGCGCGCAGCGCGGCCCTCACCTCCGGCGGCACGTTCGGGTTGGTCGCGAGCTCGCCGAAGGGGTCGCCCGGCGCCAGCGCCAGCACGGTGAAGAGGATCAGGCTGATCCCGAGCAGGCTCGGGATCGCGATCAGCAGGCGGCGGATCAGATAGGTCGCCATCGGGGCGGGCTATCGGGGCGCGCGGCTTTGGAGAGGATCGTGGCCGGGCGCCCCGTTCAGGTGCGGTACCAGGCGGCGATGTTCCAGGTGTCCACGTCCCACCCCGAATGGTCATGCATGAGGTTGCCCGCCGCCGCGGCGACCCGCGTGCGCGACAGGAGCGGCAGGATGATGTTGGCCTCGCAGAAGACCTCGTTGACCTTGATCAGGAGCGCGGCCCGCTTGACCGGATCGAGCTCCTTCTGGGCCGCGCGGTAGGCCTCGTCCGCGGCGGGATCGGCGTAGCGGGAGACGTTGCGGCCGAGCCACTTGTTCTCCTTGTTGGCGATCTCCCAGGAAACGAACTGGTTGAGGAAGCGCTCGGGGTCCGGCTGCGGCTGGGTCGTCGTGTACATCTCCATGTCGCAATAGAGCTTCGTGTAGGTGTCCGGATTGGCGACGTCCGAGGAGAAGAACACCGACGCCGTCACGGATTTGAGCTCGAGGTCGATCCCGGCGCGCTGGCACGCCTGCTTGATGATCGCCTGCGTCTTCTGCCGCGGCGCGTTAATGGAGGTCTGGAAGACGTATTTGAGCTTCTTGCCGTCCTTCTCGCGGATGCCGTCCGAGCCGCGCTTGTAGCCGGCATCGTCCAGGATCTTGTTCGCCTTCTCGATGCTGAATTCGTATTTCAGCTTGTCCGATTTGAACTGCTTCGGCTCGTTCACGAAGCTCGCGGTCGCCGTGCCGCCCCGGCCGTAGATGAACTTCTGGATCGAGTCGCGGTCGATCAGGAGGTTCATCGCCTCCCGGACCTTGGGGTCGGAGAAGGTCGGGTGCTTGGTCTTGCTGCTGGAG
>JAQGJZ010000499.1 GCA_028290385.1 Enterovirga sp. | reverse complement strand
CCCGCCCTCGTCGTCCTTGGCCCAGCTCTGGCCGAGCAGCGCCGGAAAGCCGCTGCTGCTGCGCGGGCGCCAGCCATGCGCCGCGGGATCGAAGGCCGGGCTGGGGCCGAGCGGCGGCAGCAGGACGGCACCGTCGGGCGCGAGGTCCAGCGGCCGCACGCTCCTGACCGCTTGAAGCGGCATCGGCCCATAAAGATGCGGAAACAGCGCCCCTCCGCGTGACGGCTCGTAGCGGAGGCCCTCGCCCAGGACTTCCTCGTCGACAGCGAGCAGCAGCAGCCCAGCCTGGCCGTGGAAATGCTTTTCGGCCGTGCCGGCGAGCTGATCCGCGGTCGAGAAGTGGATGAAGCCGTCCTGCAGGTCCACGGGCGCGCCCGCGAACGCGCCGGCCGCCTCGGCCGCGCGCCACAACGGCTCGGGGCAGATCTTGTAGATGAGAGCCACGTCGACGCCCGTATCGCTGGATCGGCCCCAATCGGGGTTGCGCCAGCCCCAGAGTTGCCTTATTTTCCTAGACTAGGTCGATGTTCTTATCTGCCCGCGCGAGCCCATCATGTTGTCCCACGCACGTATCTGGGCCGCCATCGACCGTCTGGCCGAGCGGTACGGGCTATCGGCTTCCGGGCTCGCCCGCAAGGCGGGGCTGGATGCGACGAGCTTCAACAAATCCAAGCGCCAGGGGCCGGACGGGCGGGACCGCTGGCCCTCGACCGAGTCGGTGGCCAAGATCTTGGCCGCGACCGGCGCCGGCCTCGACGAGTTCATGCGCCTGATCGCGGATGGCGACGGCGCGGGCCGGCAGAAGGTCCCGCTCATCGGCATGGCCCAGGCCGGGGCCGGGCGATTGTTCAACGGCGACGGGATGCCGACCGGCGGTCCGGGCTGGGAGGAGATCGAGTTTCCGGAATTCGCCAACGAGCGGGTTTTTGCGCTCGAGGTCCAGGGCGACTCGATGCGCCCGCTCTACCGCGAGGGTGACATCATCATCGTGTCGCCGTCCGCCCCTGTGCGGCGCGGCGACCGCGTCGTGGTCCGCACGAAGGACGGCGAGGTGATGGCCAAGGAGCTGAAGCGCAAGACGCAGCGCAACATCGAGCTGTCCTCGATCAATCCCGAGCACCCGGACCGGGTGCTGCCGCTCAGCGAGGTCGACTGGATGGCCCGCGTGATCTGGGCCCGCCAGTAGCCGGAATCAGCCTGCCTGCGCCACGTCCCGGAACGCCGCCACGACCTTCTCGTAGACCGGCCGCTTGAAGGGGATGATCAGGCCCGGCAGGTTCTCGAACGGCTCCCAGCGCCAGGCCTCGAACTCCGCCTTGTGGCGGCCGCCGCCGGGCTGGAGGATGTCGATCTCCGAATCCTCGCCCGTGAAGCGCAGCGCAAACCATTTCTGCATCTGGCCGCGGTACCGCCCGCGCCAGGCCCGGCCGCTGATTTCGAGCGGCAGATCGTAGCCGTACCAATCCGGCGCCTCCGCCAACAATTCGGCGGACGTGACGCTGGTCTCCTCGTAGAGTTCGCGGAAGGCGGCCCGAAGCGGCTCCTCGCCCGGATCGATGCCGCCCTGCGGCATCTGCCAGGCATGCGTGTCGTCGACGTGCTCCGGCCCGGCCGACCGCTTCCGCCGGCCGACGAAGACCAGCCCGTCGCGGTTGAGGAGCATCACGCCGACGCAGGGGCGATAGGGCAGATCAGCAGGATTGGTCATCGGGGGTGGCCGCCGGCTCAACGGGCCGCACTCTCGCGGGGGGCGGCGCCGCGCAGCGCCGCGCTCGCCGGCACCAGCAGGATGCCGCGCGCCTCCAGGCCCTTGGCCCAGCGCGCGATGCGCTCCACCGACAGCGGCAGGGCCGTCGCGGTGCCGACCGCGATCGCGCCGCCGCGCGCCGCCGTCTCCAGCCGCTCGAGCGCGCGGTCGATCCCGTCCGGCCGGCCGCTCGCGTCGACCACGATCTCGGCGCGAAACACCGGCGTCTCGCCGCGGCTCGCCGTCACCACGGAGCGGGACGAGGATCCGTCATCCAGAAAGCCGAGCCCGCGTGCGCCCACCTCCTTCAGGATCGGCGCGAGCGCCTGCGTGTCGGAGGTCAGCTTGCCGCCCATATAGTTCATCAGGCCGACATAGCCCGTCAGCCGGCCCATGGCCCAGTGCAGATGGTCCATGTTTTCCGCCGGGCGGGCGGACGCGATCAGGGTATGCGGGCCGGGGTCGCTGTCCGGGTAGTCGAACGGCTCCATCGGCACCTGCAGCATGATCTCGTGCCCGCTCTCGCGGGCGCGGGCCGCCATGCGGTCGAGGTTCTGGCCATAGGGCGCGAACGCGAGCGTGACCGGCGGGGGCAGCTTCGCGATGGCGTCAAGCGTCGCGCTTTGGCTGATGCCGAGCCCGCCGACGACGATCGCCACTCGTGCTGTGGGCGTCGCGCCGCCCGGCAGCCCGGCCGCCGGGCGGGCATAAACGTCGAGCGGGCGCGCTCCGTCAGGGCCGATGCGCGGCAGCGTGCCGGAGCGCGTGACCTCGATGAGGCGCTTGTCCGGGGCGGGATTGAGGGCGAGCGTCGCCTCGTCCGGCACGCGCACGATGATCGATTGCGGCGCGACGGACCCGTCCGGCCGCACCACCGAGACGCCGGACGCTCCCTCGACCTCGCTTGCGGTCTGGGGCCCCGCGCCGGCGCGCTCGAGCGATGGGGCCGGAGCGGCCGCGGAGGCCGTTTTCGCGGGGGGCCGGGTTTCGATCTCGACCGCGACCTTGGGCACGCCGCCGCGCGGATCGCCGAACAGCTGCACATAGCCGAAGAGCCCAACGGCAGCCGCCGCGGCGCCGATGCCGGCCCAGCGAACAGCCGCCCAGGCAAAGGCAGGCTTCGGCTCTGCCCGGGGGCGCCCCAGCGGTCGCGTCAGCTCGTCCGAGGTCGTGTCCAAGCGGGATCAACCTGACCGGAAGGCGGCGCACGGAACCGCCCGCGCACCGACGCCTCTGCCGAATCGGCAGCGCGCATCATGTCAGGCATGCCCGCCGCATCAAGCCCGGATCTGCCGGGGCGTGGCGCGCCCCAAGGGCGCGCCAGAGCGTCCCTCAGTTCGGAACGCTGGCGGCTGCGCCCTTGTCGCCGGCCGGGGGAACCGGCGCGGCCGTGTTCTCGGCGCCCTTGCGCACGCCGCGGAGGTGATCGAACGCGGCGATCAACTGCTTGTCCTTGGCCGGATCCGGCGGGACATAGGCGGAGGAGCCGCCCTTCTCGTCCGTGTTCTTCAGGTGGCCGCGCAGCCCGGCCTCGCCCTTGGTCTCGTCCTTGCCCTTCAGCTCGTCCGGGATCTCCTGCAGGACCTCCTGGTCGGGATCGATCCCCTTGGCCTGGATCGAGCGGCCGGCCGGCGTGTAGTAGCGCGCCGTCGTCAGGCGAACCGCGCCGTTGCCGCCGAGCGGGATCACGGTCTGGACCGAGCCCTTGCCGAAGGAGCGCGTGCCCATCAGCAGCCCGCGCTTGTGGTCCTGCAGCGCGCCGGCGACGATCTCGGACGCCGAGGCCGAGCCGCCGTTGATCAGAACCACGACGGGCTTGCCCTTGGTGAGGTCGCCCGACTTGGCGTTGAAGCGCTGGTTCTCGTCCGAGTTGCGGCCGCGCGTCGAGACGATCTCGCCACGGTCCAGGAAGGCGTCCGAGACCAGGATGGCCTGGTCGAGCAGCCCGCCCGGGTTGTTGCGGAGGTCGAGCACGAAGCCCTTCAGCTTGTCGGCCCCGATCTCGGTCGTGAGCTTCTCGATCGCGGTGCGCAGGCCCTCATAGGTCTGCTCGTTGAACTGCGTCACGCGCAGGTAGCCGACATCGCCCTCGACCCGGGACCGGACCGGACGGATGCGGATGACGTCGCGCGTCAGCGTGACCGTGAGCGGCTCCTTCTGGTTGGGCCGCTGCAGCTTGAGGCGCACCGGCGTGTTGACCGGACCGCGCATCTTGTCGACGGCCTGGTTCAGGGTGAGCCCCTGCACCTGGTCCTCTTCGATCTGCACGATGACGTCATTCGCCATGATGCCGGCGCGGGCGGCCGGGGTGTCGTCGATCGGGGTGACGACCTTGACGAGCCCCTCCTCCATCGTGACCTCGATGCCGAGGCCGCCGAACTGGCCGCTGGTCTGAACCTGCATGTCCCGGAAGCTCTTCGGGTCCATGTAGGAGGAATGCGGATCAAGCGAGGCCAGCATGCCGTTGATGGCGGCCTCGATCAGCTTCGCCTCTTCCGGCTTCTCGACGTAATCGGTCCGAACCTTTTCGAACACGTCGCCGAACAGCGAGAGCTGGCGGTAGGTTTCGGCCGAAGCCGCAATGGCGCTCGTGCTGGACAGCAGGTGCGTCTGGGTGGTGACGGTCGCCGCGCCCGCTCCGATGAGCGCCCCGACTAGAACGAGAGACAATCTGCGCATCAGCCGCGAACCCTTTCGTTCTGCGATTTCGCCCACCAAGGACGCGGGTCGACCGGCCCGCCGTCCTTCCGGAACTCAACATAGAGGCTAGGGCCCTGCGCCTCAACGCCGCTCAAGGCCGCAGATGCAGAGGTCGCGTCGCCCATCTGACCAACCGGCTCTCCGGCCAGCACGAACTGCCCCGTCTCGACGCTGATTTGGTCCATCCCGGCGAGCAGAACATAATACCCGTCCCCGGCATTGATGATCAAGAGTCTACCGAAGGACCGAAAGGGTCCTGCATACGACACCCACCCGTCGGCGGGCGCCGTCACCAGCCCTTTCGACCGGGCCGCGATCACGATTCCGCGCATGGCCCCGCCCTGCCCGTCCGGCGCGCCAAACTCCCTGAGAACCGCGCCGGACACCGGCCGCGCAAGCGTCCCCGTCGCGTCCGCGAAGGGTTTTCTTGGGCCGAGCATGACCGGATCGCGCGTCGCGGCCGCGGCAAAGCGCTCCCGAACCTGACGAATCTCCGCCTCGGCACGCCGGCGCTCGGCATCCGCCTCCCGCCGGGCGGCGCCCAGTTCGGCGTCGAGCCGGTCGACCAGCTCCTTCACGCTGCGGGCCTCAGAGCCGAGCGAGGCGCTGCGCGAGCGCTGTTCCGCCAAGGATGCTTCCGTGCGGGCGAGCTGTTCCCGGCGCAGACCCAGGAGCATTCCGACGCGGTCGTTCTCCGCCCTGAGCAGGTCGAGCTCGCGGGCGAGCGTGTCGCGATTCGCCGCCTTGAGCTCGCGCAGCCGGACGAGTTCGACGAGGTCGCCGGTCAGGCTCTCGACCTCCTCGCGCAGCGCCGGGACCACGGCCCCGAGCAGGGTCGCGCTTCGGATCGCGGCCAGGATGTCGTCCGGCATGACGAGGATCGCCGGGGCGGCGCTCCGCCGCAGCCTTTGCAATGCGGCCAGCACTTCGGCGACCACCTCGCGCCTGCCGTCGAGCGAGCGCCGGATCGCGTCCTCGCTTCCGGCGATCGTGTCGAGCGTCGCCTCCAGGGCTCGTATGCTGTCCTCGGTTTCGCGGATGCGGGAGGCCGCGCTCACCAGGGCGGCGGACAGCTTGGAGCTGTCGGCCCGCAACTGCTCCGCCTCGGAGGCGAGCTTGCGGCCGGCCTCGCTGCTTTCGGCGGCACGTCGCTCGAGCTCGCGCAATTCCTCGTCGCGCCGGAGCCGCTCTGCCTCGCGCGCCTCCGCCCTGGCCTGAGCGTCGGCGGCGCGGTCGAGCCGACCCTGCGCCGCAACCTCGACCGGTGCGACGTGGACGAGCGACAGGAGCGCCGCACCACACAGGGCTGTCACCAGGCTGGGACGCCGCATCACTCTCCGCCGGGTTCGCCCCGATGGTATGGATGACCGGCCACGATCGTCAAAGCGCGATAGATTTGTTCGGCCACGAGCACGCGCACGATCTGGTGCGGCAGCGTGAGCTGGCCGAAGGAGAGCGGGAGATCGGCGCGCCGCCGCACTGCCTCGTCGAGCCCGTCCGGCCCGCCGATGACAAAGGACGCCGACAGGCCCGAGTCACGCCAGGAGCGAAGGCGCTCGGCGAAATCGGTGCTCGTGAGAGAGGGCGCGCGCTCGTCCAGAACGACGAGCTTCGATGCCTCGCTGCGCGCCAGGAGGGCCGCGGCTTCGGCCGCCACGCGCTCGGGGGCGCTACGCGCCCGCGCTTCCGGCAGTTCGAGAATGGTCAACCCGCCAAAGCCAGAGCTGCGCCCGAGCGCATCCGCCCGCGCGCGATAGCGCTCGACGAGGTCGCGCTCCGGACCGCTCTTGAGCCGGCCGACCGCGAGGATCTGAAGCCTCACGGGCCCGGCGGCGGATCAGCCCGCTGCCGCCTGCTCGCTCGGACGATCGGCGCCCCACATCTTCTCCAGATTGTAGAAGCCCCGAACCTCGGGCCGGAAGATGTGGACGATGACGTCCCCGGCATCGATGAGCACCCAGTCGCAGGCCGGAAAGCCCTCGACCCGGACCCGACCAACGCCCTGATCCTTGAAGGCCTGGACGAGGCGTTCGGCGATCGACCCGACATGCCGGTTCGACCGTCCCGTCGTGATGATCATCGTGTCGGCGATTGAGGTCCGGCCGACGAGATCGATCTCGACCGTTTCCTCGGCCTTCATGTCCTCAAGGCAGGCGCGCGCCACCGGCATGATGTCCCCGGCAGCCGCAGGCTCCGCCGCGGCGACGAGGTGAAGCGGAGGAGCATCCGCCTCGCGGATAGAAACGTGATCCAGTGCCTGGGTTCCCCTATGGGCTGCGGTCAAGATGCAGCTCGGCAGTCTTGACCACGCTTCAAGAACATAATGCGACACAGGGGATTTTCAACGCCGGTCTAGGCCTTTCAGGAGCTTATCCCTAAGAGCCGTTGAAGACAGGTTCGATCGTGGACCGGTGAGGAAAGCCCAGGCCGGCGGCGCGCGCTCGCTGATCACTCCCGGGGCCACCTTGCGGCTCCTCAGCGCCCGCGCGGCCGAGCTCCCCAGCGCCCGCAAAGTCCAGCCCGGCCGATCGATGATGGCGAGTGGCACCAGAGCGGCGATCTCGCGCCAGGCGCGCCAGCGGTGGAAGGTGGCGAAGCTGTCTGCTCCCACAATGTAGACGAAGCTCACGTCCGGACAGCGGCGGGCGAGAAAACGGATCGTTTCCACCGTGTAGCGCGCCCCGAGCACGGCCTCGAAATCGGTCACGACCATGCGGGGGTGAGCGGCGATCCGGCGCGTGGCCGCGAGCCGCTCACGGGGCGATGGAAGCCGGCTCCTGTCCTTGAGCGGGTTGCCGGGGCCGACGATCCACCAGACCCGATCGAGCCCCAATCGCTTCAGGGCCATGGCGGCGACGTGGCGGTGGCCAGCATGGGGCGGATCGAAACTGCCGCCATAAAGGCCGATCCGCATGCCGGGCGCGGTCGGGGGCAGGCGGAGGAACCCGCCTCCCCGGGGACCAGCGATCATCAGGGCCGTGTCTGCCCCGAGCCGCGGACGCGGTACTTGAAGGAGGAGAGCTGCTCGACGCCCACCGGTCCGCGCGCATGCATGCGGCCCGTGGCGATGCCGATCTCGGCCCCGAACCCGAATTCGCCGCCATCGGCGAACTGGGTCGAGGCGTTGTGCAGCACGATGGCCGAATCGACCTCGGCCAGGAAGCGCTCCGCGGCGTCCGCATCCGCCGTCAGGATCGCGTCCGTGTGGTGCGAGCCGTAGCGCCCGATATGGGCAAGCGCGTCGTCGAGCCCGTCGACCACGCGGCAGGCGATGATCGCGTCCAGGTACTCGGTCGCCCAATCCTCGTCGGACGCGGGAACGACGCGCGGGTCGGCCGCGCAGGCCTGCGTGTCGCCCCGGACCGCGCAGCCCCGGTCGAGCAGCGCCTGCACGAGCGGGGCAAGGTGCGTCGGCACCGCGGCCGCATCCACGAGCAGCGTTTCGGCCGCACCGCACACGCCCGTCCGCCGCATCTTTGAGTTCAGCACCACGGAGCGTGCCATGTCGAGATCCGCCGAGGCCTGCACGTAGACGTGGTTCACGCCTTCCAGGTGGGCGAAGACCGGCACCCGGGCATCCGCCTGGACCCGCTCCACCAGGCTGCGCCCGCCGCGCGGCACGATGACGTCGATCGCCCCGCCAAGTCCGGTGAGCATCAGGCCGACGGCGTCGCGGTCGCGCACCGGGACGAGCTGGATCGCATCGGCGGGCAGGCCCGCGGTCGCGAGCCCCTCCCCCATGGCGGCCGCGATGGCGGACGAGGTGCGGAAGCTTTCGGACCCGGCCCGCAGGATGGCGGCGTTGCCCGCCATGAGGCAGAGCGCGCCCGCATCGGCCGTGACGTTGGGCCGGCTTTCGAAGATGACGCCGATCACGCCGAGCGGCGTCGCGACACGCTCGATCCGGAGCCCGTTTGGCCGGTCGAACGTCGCCAGCACGCGCCCGACCGGGTCCGGCAGCGCCGCGATCGCCTCGACCGCACTCGCGATCGCGTCGACCCGTCCCGGGTCCAGCATCAGCCTGTCCACGAAGGAGGCGGGCCGGCCGGCGGCGCGCGCGTCGGCGAGATCGAGCGCGTTCTGCGCAAGGATGACCCGCTCGGCGGCCCGGAGAGCCCCGGCGCCGGCGATCAGGGCCTGCCGCTTCCCCTCGGCCGGAGCCAGCGCGAGGCGGTGCGAGGCGGCCCGGGCGCGCCGGCCGATCTCGGCCATCAGGTCCGCGAGCGGCGGCTCCCCCGCACGCGACGCGGCGTGGGTCCTGTCGGCGGTGATGGCGGCGCTCATGATCTCCTCTCGCGGAACCTTGTGGCGATCCTGCTCATCTTACCTGCCCGGCGCCGGCGGCGCCATGTTCGGGACGGGAGGATGACGGGCAGACACTACATCGGCACGTCCGGATGGCATTACGAGTCATGGCTCGGGCCGTTCTATCCGGAGCGCCACCCGAAGCCGAAGCTGCTCGCCTTCTACACGGGCGTCTTCGCGGCGACCGAGATCAACCTGTCCTTCTACCGCCTGCCGACCGAGGCCGCCGTCGCCTGCTGGCGCGACACGACGCCGGACGATTTCGTCTTCGCCTGGAAGGCGCACCGGGTGATCACGCATTACCGCCGGCTGACCAACCCGGAGGAGCCGATCGCCAACGTGTTCGGCCGCATGGCCGGCCTCGGGCCGAAGGGCGGGCCCGTGCTGTTTCAGCTGCCGCCGCGCTTCAAGGCGAACCGGGAGCGGCTCGCGTCCTTTATCGCAGCCCTGCCGCAGGGCGGGCGCTACGTGTTCGAGTTCCGCGAGCCGAGCTGGTACGAGGATCCGATCCTCGACATCCTGCGCGACACCGGCTGCGCGCTCTGCATCTCCGACCACGCGCATGCCCCGGCGCCCTGGGTCGCGACGGCGGATTTCGTTTATGTGCGCGGCCACGGGCCGAGCGGGCGCTACCACGGCAGCTACGACGACGATGCCCTCGCCGAATGGGCGCGCCAGGCCGAGGCCTGGCGCCAGGAAGGCCGGGACGTGTTCTCGTTCTTCGACAACGACATCAAGGCGGCGGCGCCCGCGGACGCGCAGCGCCTGGCGGCCCTTATGCGGCCGTCGCCGGCTCCGCTGGCCGGGGCGTCGCCGTGATCGCGAGGTCGTCGCGGTGGATCATCTCGGCGCGGCCCGGATAGCCCAGGATCGCCTCGATCTCGCGGCTGGAGCGGCCGACGATGCGCGCCGCCTCGTCCGCGTCATAGGCGACGAGCCCGCGCCCGAGCACGGCGCCCGACGGCCCGCGCACCAGCACCGCGTCACCGCGCGAAAACCCGCCCTCGATGCCCGTCACGCCGACCGGCAGCAGGCTCGCCCCGCCGAGCAGCGCGCGCTCGGCGCCCGCATCCACGGCAAGCGCGCCCTTTGTCTCGAGCGCGCCGGCGATCCAGGTTTTCCGCGCCGTGGCGGGAGACGATCCCGTGAGGAACCAGGTGCAGCGCGCCCCGTCCATGATCCGCCGGAGCGGGTTTTTGGGGCGGCCGTCGGCGATCAGCATGTGCGTGCCGCCGGCCGCTGCGATCTTGGCGGCGTCGATCTTGGTGCGCATGCCGCCGCGGGACAGGTTCGAGGCGGCCTCCCCGGCCATCGCGGCGATCTCGGGGGTGATCTGGGGCACCACCGGGATGTGCCGCGCGGCCGGATCGAGGTTCGGCGGGGCCGTGTAGAGCCCGTCGATATCCGAGAACAGGATCAGCAAATCCGCCCCGATCATGGTGGCGACGCGCGCGCCGAGCCGGTCGTTGTCGCCGTAGCGGATCTCGCTGGTCGCGACCGTGTCGTTCTCGTTGACCACCGGCACCGCCCGCATCTCGAGCAGCTTCGACAGGGTCGCGCGGCCGTTCAGGTAGCGCCGGCGCTCCTCGGTATCGGCCAGCGTCAGCAGGATCTGCCCCGCCGTGATGCCGTGATGGGCCAGCACCTCCGACCAGGTCCGGGCGAGCGCGATCTGCCCGACGGCCGCGGCGGCCTGGCTTTCCTCCAGCTTGAGGGCGCCGGCGCCGAGGCCGAGCACGCTGCGCCCAAGCGCAATCGACCCGGACGAGACGACCATGACGTCGACCTCGCGGGCATGCAGCTCCGCCAGATCCTCGGCGAGCGCGGCGAGCCAGGCGTGCTTCAGCCGCCCGCGGGCCCGGTCGACGAGGAGCGACGAGCCGACCTTGACGACGACGCGCCGAAACTGGTTGAGCGAAGGGGTCATGCGAGAGCGGATCGGATGTCCGTGAGGGCGAAGTCATTGCCCTTGTAGAGGAGCGGCACGTCGAGAACCTTTGCCACAGCATAGGACATGCAGTCGCCGAAATTGAGCTGGGCCGGGTGCCCGCGACCGCGACCGAAGCGCCCGAACGCCATCTTCGCCGCCTCGTACATCTCAAAGGAGAAGGCGACCGGCTCGATCCAAGAATAGCCGAGCATCTGGGCCAGGAAGCGGTCCGCTGCGTCCTGCGTGACGACCGAGGGAAGGACCATGCTGGCCTCAACAAGCGCAGGCGTGCCGATGACGACGGGCCCGCTCGCGATTGCCTCATTGAAGGCGTAGGCATCCGGCTCCTCGCGAGCGATCGCGACCAGGGCGGACGTATCCACGGCGATCACTTGGGCAAACCGCTCTCGTCGTAGAGCCAGTTGTGATCGTCCGGCGCGCCGGGGATGACATGCCTCGCTGTTTCGGCGGACAAGGCCTGCAGCGCCTCGAACCGACGCCGCTTTTCCTCCGTCCAACCCTGCTCGCACTGTGCGGTGAGCCCGACCTCGTAGGTACGGAGCGCCTCCACGACGACCTCTGTGGTCGT
>JAQGJZ010000495.1 GCA_028290385.1 Enterovirga sp. | reverse complement strand
GCTCATCGGCATCATCCTGCTGATGGGCATCGTGAAGAAGAACGCGATCATGATGATCGACTTCGCGCTCGACGCGGAGCGTCAGGGCGGCATGAGCCCGACCGACGCGATCGTGCAGGCCTGCCGCCTACGCTTCCGGCCGATCACCATGACGACGCTCGCAGCGCTCTTCGGCGCATTGCCGCTGGCGCTCGCGCATGGCGCCGGAGCCGAGCTGCGCATCCCGCTCGGCATCACGATCATCGGCGGGCTGCTGCTCAGCCAACTGATCACGCTCTACACGACGCCGGTGATCTATCTGGCCCTGGAGGGCCTGCGGCAGCGCCTCGCCCCCGCGCCCGAAAACAGGCCGGCGGAGGCGCTCCAGCCCGAATTGCCGCTTTCCGGCTCGGCCCGAGGCGTTCCGCTGCGGGACGCGGCGGAGTGACCGGGGCGGCGCTACTCCGCCGCCTGCAGGCGCGCCTTCGCGGCGGCTACCAGAAAGCCCGAACGCGTCTCGCCGGCGGCGCTCGCCGCCTGATCGATACGCTTCAGCACGTTCTCGTCCACCGTGATGTTCACCCGGACGGCGCGCGACGGCAGGTCGAGGTCGAGGAGCACGATTGCCGCGTCCTGCGCGTCCTCGGCGAAAGTGGGATCGGAGCGAAGCTCGGAGAGGCTGCGGAACCGGGGCCTGCCGAGCCCGTCCTCGATCATGCCCCCAACGTGAAAAGACACGACTTCGGCGGCCTTGCCGATCAGCGCGTCCAGATCGCCCGCGACCGTGGTGCAGCCCGGCAGATCGGGAAACGAGGCGCCAAAGCGGCCATTCTCCTCATGCACCAGCATGGCAACCCGGCTCATGATCCTTCTCCTCGTCCGTCACCAGGTCCAGCCGGCCTGGCGGTAGATGGACCGCAGCGTTCCGGTGGGGATATCCGGCTCCCCGTGGTCGACCGTGACCCGGCCCGGCCGGTCCGGATGCTTGTACTGCCGATGGTCGCCGGGACCACGCCGCGCCTCGATCCAGCCCTCCTCCCGAAGGCGCCGGAGCACGTCGCGTGTCTTTCGCGAGCGATGCGGGTCGGTCATGCTCGGCGGGCTCAGGCGGCTATGTGTATTTATACACACGCCAGGGCGGAGACAAATCGCGAGGCCGCGGAGTGAACCTCTCCGAGCCCTTCATCCGCCGGCCGGTCGCGACCACGCTCGTGTCGGTCGCGCTGCTGCTGCTCGGCCTCGTCACGTATCGGCTCCTGCCGGTCGCCTCCATGCCGACCGTCGACTTCCCGACCATTCGCGTGATGGCGAGCCGGCCGGGTGCCGACCCCGCCACCATGGCCGCGACGATCGCGGCGCCGCTCGAGCGCCGGCTGGGCGCGATCCCGGGCGTGACGGAAATCACCTCGCAATCCTCGCTCGGCACCAGCTCGATCTCGATCCAGTTCGATCTGTCGCGCAACTCCGACGGCGCCGCCCGGGACGTGCAGGCGGCGCTGAACGCGGCCGCGACGGACCTGCCGAGCGACCTTCCCACCCTCCCGACCTTCCGCAAGGCGAACCCGGGCGCCTTTCCGGTTCTCATCCTGGCGCTGACGTCCACGACCCTCGGCGGCCCCGCGATCTACGACGTCGCCGACACGGTCATCGCGCAGCGCATCGCCCAGGTGGAGGGCGTCGCGGAGGTGAATGTCAGCGGTGCCGAGCAGCCGGCGATCCGCGTCCGGATCGATCCGCAGCGCCTCGCCGCGATGGGACTGTCGCTGGAGGCGGTGCGGAACGCGGTCGCGAACGCCAACACGCAATCTCCCCTCGGGACCTTCAGCGGCACCGACCAGGGCATCACGCTCGCGACCAACGGCCAGCTCACGACACCTGAGGACTATCGGCGCATCGTTGTCCGCAGCCAGAACGGGACCATCGTGCGGCTCGGCGATGTCGCACTCGTCGAGCGTGGGACCCGCAACACGCGCGCAGCCGGCTCCTACAATGGGCTGCCGGCGGTCACCCTGCAGATCACCAAGCAGCCGGACGCCAACGTCGTCGAGACGGTCGACCGCGTGAAGGCGATCCTGCCGGAGCTGCGCCGCTGGATACCTGCGTCCATCGACATCCAGGTGATGAGCGATCGGACCCAGACCATTCGGGCCTCGCTCGCAGACATGCAGGTCACGCTGTTCGAAACGATCCTGCTCGTGATGCTGGTCGTCTTCGTTTTCCTGCGGCGGGCCACCCCGACCTTCGCGGCCGGCATCACGGTGCCGCTGTCGCTTTCGGGCACGTTCGCGCTGATGTGGGCCGCGGGATTCACGCTCGACAACCTGTCCCTGATGGCGATCGCGATCTCGATCGGCTTCGTGGTCGACGACGCGATCGTCATGATCGAGAGCGTGCAGCGCAACGTCGAGGCCGGCATGGGCCGGGTCGAGGCGGCGATCGCCGGCGCGCGCCAGATCGGCTTCACGGTGCTGTCGATCTCGCTCTCGCTCCTGGCCGCCTTTATTCCCCTCTTCTTCATGCCGGGGATCATCGGCCGCTTCTTCCGCGAGTTCTCGATGACGCTCGCCTTCGCGGTCGTGATCTCGACCTTCG
>JAQGJZ010000479.1 GCA_028290385.1 Enterovirga sp. | reverse complement strand
ATCGGCGCGCCGCGGCCCGGGAGAAAGCGGATCGCCCGCTCGCGCATGCGGTCCCGCAACAGCGCCGGTGCGACAGGCGCCCCGGGATGGGCGGGCGCGGCGAGGGGACCGAGAGGGTGGATCTCGACCTGGGAGGGGATCAAGGGGCGTTCGCTCCAGCGAATCGCGCTCTGTGCGACGATTGCGGGCGTGATACAGCACGAGGCCCTGACGATTTTTTGACGGTCCAGGTCTGCACTAAGCGACAGCGTTCTGCGGCGCCTTGCCGCGCAGCTCCACGGCCAACGCCTCGAACGTAAACGGCTTGAGCAAAAACCCGTCGAACCCGGCCGTCTCCGTATAGCGCTCGCGCCCGCCGATCATGCTCGCCGTGAGCGCGACGATGCGGACGCGGTCGTCCCGCCCGATCGCGGCCTCCCGCTCGCGGATCCGGCGGGTCACCTCGGCGCCGTCGAGGCCGGGCATGCGCATGTCCATCAGAATGACGTCATAGGCCGGCCGCTCGCCCGCAAGCGCGGCCTCGGCCTGCGCGGCGGCCTCGATGCCGTCCCGGGCCCAATCCACCAGCACGCCGAGCTTCTGCAAAAGCCGCATGGCGAGCAGCGCGTTGACCTCGTTGTCCTCGGCCAGGAGGACGCGCAGCGGGCCGACGCTCACCGCGGCCGGCGCGGACGGGTTCGCCTCAACGGCCGGCTCGCGCCGCGGGCCCGCCATCGGCCGCAGCCGCTCCAGAAGGGAATGCGTCCGCACCGGCTTGATCAGGAAGGCGTCGTAGCCCGCCGCATGCGGGGAGCCGAAATCGCGGCGCTCAAAGGGTGACAGGAGCACGACCGTTCGGGCAACGCCGCTGTCCTTGGCGGCGCGGGCGAGCTGCCTCACCTCGGCCTCCCCGAGCGCCGCATCCGCGATCAGGACATCGAAGCGCGCGCCGCGCAGGATCTCGCCGGCACGGGCCGCATCGGCCGCGCGGGCGGTCTCCGCCCCGGCCTCGGCGAGCCGCCGCTCGATGCAGCGCGGCTCGAACGGCGAGGGCCCGACCAGCAGAACCCGCAGGTTGAGCGCATCGCCGACCGCCTCCGGTGAGGTCTCGGCCGCCGCCAGCGGGAGCCGGACGCGGAACACCGAGCCGTGTCCGACCGTGCTCTCCACCTCGATCCGCCCGCCCATCCGGGCGACGATGCGGCGCGTGATGGCGAGGCCGAGGCCGGTCCCGGTGCCACGGGCGGCTTCGAGCCCGCCCTGGTCGAACTCGTCGAAGATCGTCCCGAGCCGCTCGGCCGGAATGCCCGGCCCGGTATCCTCGACCGAGAACACGATCTCGCCCGGCCCGCCCGGCTCGACCGCGATGCAGACACCGCCGGAGCCGGTGAACTTCACGGCGTTGCCGGCGAGATTGAACAGGATCTGGCGCAGCCGGTCGCGGTCCGACCGGACGAGGCGCGGCACGTCGCGCGACACGAAGGACGCGATCTCCGTCCCCTTGTCCTGCGCGCGCGGAGCCAGCAGCTCCACGACGCCCTGGACAAGCGTTTCCAGCTCAAAAGGCTCGCAGATGAGATCGATGCGCCCGGCCTCGATCTTGGAAAAATCGAGGATCTCCTCGATCAGCGACAGGAACGCCTCCGCCGAGCCGCGCAGCGCCTGCACATAGGCGAGCTGTTCCGGCTGCAGCGCGGTGTCGAGCAGCAGGTCGGACATGCCCAGAATGCCGTTCAGCGGGGTCCGGAACTCGTGGCTCACGGTCGCCAGGAAGCGCGACTTCGCCTCGCTCGCGGCTTCCGCCTTGGCGCGCGCATCGTCGAGCGCCTTTTCGCTTTCGATCAGGTTCGTGATCTCGCGCCCGCTGCGCAGGATCGTGGTCGATCCGTCGGGGGCGACGATGTCCCGCTCGACCCAGCTGAACCAGCGGATGCCCCGCTCGGTGCGGATCGCCTCCTCCATGCGCCGCGTGCCGTCGGGCAGCAGCTCGGGCGTGCGCCGCTCCACCACCTCGGGCAGCGCCGCCTCGGCGCCGCGCTGGCGCGCGCCGAGCAGGTCCTCATAGGCCTGGTTGCTCGCCAGCACATGGCCGTGCCCGTCGCATTGCACGACAGCGTCCGGGAGCCTGTCGAGGATCGTCTCGACCTCGTCCCGGAGCTCGTTTGTGGACGCGAGGGCGGCCCGCAATTCCGCGATGGTGTCGCGCGCCCGGCCCAGCATGCGCGCGCCGCGCACGAGGATGACCATCGCACCCGCGGCAAGGATCGCGGCCGCCAGGAGCGCAAGAAGCGACTGATCGCCCAGTCCGGACGAGGCGTGGAACATGCGGCCAGTGACCCCCTGCACACGAGGGTCCTAGCGCGGCCGGCCCTCACGGGCGGTTGAGGAACGTCCTTTCCGGATCGCCAACGGAAAGGATCGGATCCTCAGATGCGCTCGATGATTTTCTCGCCGAACAGCCCCTGCGGGCGGATCATCAGGACGGCGAGCGCGATCAGATAGGCGAGCCAGGATTCGATGCCGCCGCCGACGATCGGGCCCCAATAGAACTCGCCCAGCTTCTCGCCGATGCCGATGATCAGCCCGCCGACGATGGCCCCCGGGATCGAGGTGAGGCCGCCGAGGATCAGCACGGGGAGGGCCTTCAGGGCGATCACCTGCAGGGCGAACGACACCTCCGAGCGCGCGCCCCACATGATGCCGGTGGCGAGCGCCACGATGCCGGCCGTGAACCAGACCACGACCCAGATCTGGTTCAGCGAGATGCCGACGGAGAGCGCGGCCTTGTGGCTGTCCGCCACGGCGCGGAGCGCGCGGCCGATGCGGGTTTTCTGGAAGAACACCGCGAGCGTCGCCACCGCGAGCGAGGCGATGATGGCCGCCGCGATGTCGATCTTCTGCAGCGACACGAGCCCGCCGAGGATCGGCAGGTCGATTGCGCCGCTCGGCAGGTAGAGCTGTTCGGTGATCATGCGGCGTGGATTGCCGCCGAAGATGATCTCGCCGAGCCCGATCAGCAGATAGGTCAGCCCGAACGTCGCCATGAACAGGATGATGTCCGGCTGGTTCACCAGCGGGCGCAGCACCACCCGCTCGATCGCGACGGCGAGCACGAACATGACCCCGATCGTGATCGCGAGCGCCAGAAAGGCCGGAACGCCCTTTTCGGCGAGGCCGACCAGGGTGAGGGCGGAAAACACCACCATGATGCCCTGGGCGAAGTTGAACACGCCCGAGGCCTTGAAGATGAGCACGAAGCCGAGCGCGATCAGCGAATACAGCACGCCCGCGACGAGGCCCTCCCACACCGTCTGCACGAGCAGGTCGGGCGCCCCCGCCATCTGCACGAACGGGTCGGCGAAGATCTTGTAGAGGAGGTCCATCAGCGCTGCGCCCCACCTCTCCCCTTGCGGGAGAGGTCGAGTCGCGTGCGGCAGCACGCGACCGGGTGAGGGGACAACCCTCTCCGGACAGGGCGCGACCCCTCACCCGGACGGCCGCTGCCGCGGCCTGCTCGGCCTCTCCCGCAAGGGGAGAGGCGGGCGTGCTTTCCCATCAATGCGCCACTCCCAGATAGGCGTCGATGACCTTCTGGTCGCGCTTCACGTCGGCCGGGACGCCGTCCGCGATCTTGCGGCCGTATTCCAGCACCACGACCCGGTCGGACAGCTCCATGACCACGCCCATGTCGTGCTCGATCAGCGCGATCGTGGTGCCGAACTGCGCGTTCACGTCGAGGATGAAGCGGCACATGTCTTCCTTCTCCTCGAGATTCATGCCGGCCATCGGCTCGTCGAGCAGCAGCACCTCCGGCTCCATGGCGAGCGCGCGGCCGAGTTCGACGCGTTTCTGCAGCCCGTAGGGCAGCTTGCCGACCGGCACCTTCCGGATCGCCTGGATCTCGAGAAAGTCGATGATGTCCTCGACGACGCGCCGATGCGCGACCTCCTCGCGCATCGCGGGGCCGAAGCGCAGAGCCTGCCAGAGAAAGCCGCTCCGCATCTTGAGCGAGCGCCCGGTCATGATGTTGTCGAGCGTCGTCATGCCCTTGAACAGCGCGACGTTCTGGAATGTGCGGGCGATGCCGCCGCGCGCCGCCGCCGAGGGCCGCATGCGCGGCCGGCGCTCGCCCTTGAACGTGATGCTGCCCTCGGTCGGGTGGTAGAACCCGTTGATGCAGTTCAGCATCGAGGTCTTGCCCGCCCCGTTGGGGCCGTTGATGGCGCGGATCTCGCCCTTCTGGATGTCGAAGGACACATCCGTCAGCGCTTTCACGCCCCCGAAGGCGAGCGACACGTTCTCGACCGCGAGCAGCACCTCGCCCTTCACGATGAGCGGACCATCCGGGGCTCTCATGCGGGGGCTCC
>JAQGJZ010000477.1 GCA_028290385.1 Enterovirga sp. | reverse complement strand
GCTTGCTCGTGATGTGCTGGCCGAGCCCGAGATCGCGGAAGATCTGCAGGGCGTCCTTCTGCAGGATCGCCCGCGCCGGCTGGCCGGCATAGAGGGAGACCTGACAGGCCACTAGCCCTTTGGGGATGTGGGCGTCGCTGTCCGCCGCGATTGACACGACGGCATTCTCGCCCGCGCCGCTCGTCTGCATGTCGAGCCACACCTTGCTCTGGCAGCCCGGCACGAGCTTCTCGTCCGAGTGCATCTCGGCGGGCATGGGGGGCAGCAGCCGGCCGAGTTCGATCAGGTACTCGAACTGCTCCGTCGGATCATCGAGGAGTTCGAAGTTCGACACGATTTCGGCGAAGGGCGGAAGCATGGGGCTCTGTGGTTGAAAGCTCGTGCTGATATAGGCACGTCGAGAGACGGAGGCGAGGTACGCTCGCCTGCGCCAGATGCGACTTCGTCGAGACGTGACATGACCCGGCCTTTCCGCCCCGCCATCGGGCTGCTCGCAGCCCTGTGGCTCCTGCCTGCCAGCGCCCAGCCCGCGCCGCAGCTCGGCGAGGCCGAGATGCTCGGCTTCCTCGTCCAGTGCATCGCGACCGACAAGGCCGGACAGCCGGCCCTGCCGGGCGGCCCCGATGCGCGCTGCCAGCCGCAGACCGCCTCGGACCGCGCGGAATGGCGCAAGCACGATTGGCCCGATCGCCGCGATCCGGCGGCCCAGCCGTTGGGTCATCAGGCGAGCGACGCCGTGCTGGGGCGGGGCTACCAGTTCCCGGTCGTGGTGCAGACCTTCGATTTCGGCGATTCCGGGCGCCGCTTCGGCAGGTTGGAACGCGCCAACGGCGATGGCGGCGACGCCGTCACCGTCCTGGACGGCGCGGCCTGGATCTTCTTCACCGAGGATGGCGGCGGGGGCCAGCAATGGTTTGTGGCGGAGGCCTGCCAGACGGACAGGCGCCCGCAGGCGCCGCGCGAGAGCTGGCTGCTCTTCGACCAGACGGTGGCCCGCGACAGCTGGCGTGACCGCCTGGCCCGGCTCAACATCGCCCGTTCGCCCGGCGATTGCCCGAGCAGCTTCAACAACGCCTACACGCGCTTTCTCAGGAGCACGGTTCGCGTCCCGTATCGGGCGGTGGCCGCGAACAAGGCGGTCCGCACCGGAAGCTGGGATGTGGACACGATCGTGTCCGAGCATTTCGGCGGCCGTAGCATCCAGGCGGCAGATCACCTCGAGCGCTTCTATTTCGGGCGCGGGCTCGGGAAGTATCGCTGGGAGCGGTGGGAAGCCCTTGCGCGCTCAAAGGAGAAGAACCTGGAGGAGCGGGCGGGGAGCCTCGCGGAATCAGGGCGCTGCACGGACATTCCGCATTCGGAGCCGCCGGCCGAGGGCTGGATCATGACGGATTGCCGGACATGGACGAACCTCGTGCGCCAGCCGGAGCCATGGGCGGCCGCAAGCCTCGGCTGGCCGGGCACAGCCTTCGATGCGATCCGGGCGCGGGAGTAGCGGGTTGCGCTTGACCGGTTCGCGGCGGTGACCTCTACTCCGTGACCTGGGGATCGCGATCTCCCCACGAGGCGACATGCCCAAGCATCGCGTCCTGCCTGTTCTAGGGACGCACGCCCATGGCCTCGAGCACCTCCATCTCCGTCGACAAGCTTGCCCGCCTCCTCGGGCGCCCGGATTGTCCGGACCTCATCGATGTCCGGACCGAGGAGGATTTCGCGGCCGACCCGCGGCTCGTCCCCGGCGCCCGCAGGCGCAGCCATGCGGACGTGGCAGGCTGGGGCTGCGAGTTGCGCGGCCGCCGGGCCGTGGTGATCTGCCAGAAGGGCCGCAAGCTCTCGGAGGGCGTCGCGGCATGGCTGCGGCATGAGGGAGCCACAGCCGAGATTCTGGAGGGCGGGATTTCGGCCTGGGCTGCGCGGGGACAACCCATGACGCCCCTCGCCATCCTGCCGCCCCGCGACGGGGCCGGCCGCACCGTCTGGGTCACCCGGGCGCGGCCCAAGATCGACCGCATTGCGTGCCCCTGGCTCATCCGGCGCTTTGTCGATCCCCGGGCCGTGTTCCTGTTCGCGGCCCCGTCAGAGGTGCTGGCAATCGGCGAGCGATTCGGTGCGACGCCCTTCGACGTCGACGCCGAGGGCCTGTTCTGGACCCATCGCGGCGAGCTCTGCACCTTTGACGTGATGGTGGAGGCGTTCGGACTGTCCTGCGAGCCGCTCGACCGGCTGGCCCGAATCGTTCGTGGGGCGGACACCGCGCGCCTGGATCTTGCGCCCGAATGCGCCGGCCTGCTCGCCGTCTCGCTTGGCCTCTCCCGGATGCATTCCGACGACCTCGCCCAGCTCGAGGCCGGGATGGGGCTCTACGATGCGCTCTACCGCTGGTGCCGCGACGCGGCCGACGAGACGCATAATTGGCCGGTCAGCCAGCCGGGTCGGGCTGGCGCGGCGCGTGCGGGACAGGTTTCGGCATGAGCAGGTCGGCTTCCCTCGAGAGCGGCGCAGCGACGACGCCCCTCCCGCATCACGGGATCCCGTTTCGCGAGGCCGTTCGGGTCTGGGCGCGGATCGCGGCGCTGTCCTTCGGCGGACCCGCCGGCCAGATCGCGCTCATGCACCGCGTTCTGGTGGAGGAGAAGCGCTGGATTGGCGAGAGCCGGTTCCTGCATGCGCTGAACTTCTGCATGCTGCTGCCCGGCCCCGAGGCGCAGCAACTCGCCACCTATATCGGCTGGCTGCTGCACCGGACAAAGGGCGGGCTCGTCGCCGGCGGCCTGTTCATCCTGCCGGGTGCCGTGGCGATCCTGGCGCTGAGCATCGTGTACGCGGCCTTCGGCACGGTGCCGGCGATCGCGGCCCTGTTCTTCGGGCTGAAGGCGGCGGTGCTCGCCATCGTCCTGCAGGCCGTCGCCCGCATCGGCGCGCGCGCCCTGCGTGACCGTGTCATGTTCGCGATCGCGGCGGTCGCGTTTGTGCTGATCTTCGCGCTCAACGTGCCGTTTCCACTGATCGTGCTCGGCGCGGGCATCGTCGGCTACCTCGGCGGGAGGGCGGGGCACCCGGCCTTCCTGCCCCAGGGCGGGCACGGCTCGGCAAAGGGCGGCGCCGTCCTGGCGGATGTCGATTCGGCCCTTGGCGAGAGCGTTCCGGCCCATGCACGGCCAAACGCGGCATGGTCGCTCCGGGTCGGTGCCGTTTTCGCCGCGCTGTGGCTGGTGCCCGTGGCCGCGCTTCTGCTTCTGCTCGGGCCGGAACACGTCTTCAGCGAGATCGCGGTTTTCTTCTCGAAGATGGCGGTCGTCACCTTCGGGGGCGCCTATGCGGTGCTCGCCTATGTCGCGCAGGCGGCCGTCGACACCTATGGCTGGCTGAAGCCCGGCGAGATGCTCGACGGGCTCGGGCTCGCGGAAACCACGCCCGGCCCGCTCATCATGGTCACCCAGTTCGTCGGCTTCCTGGGCGCATTCCGGATGCCGGGTGACTTGAACCCATACCTCGCAGGCGCGCTGGGCGGGCTTCTGACCACCTGGGTGACCTTCACGCCCTGCTTTCTCTGGATCTTTCTCGGCGCGCCCTACGTCGAGGCGCTGCGCGGCAACAAGCCGGTCGCGGGCGCGCTCGCGGCCATTACGGCAGCGGTGGTCGGCGTCATCCTCAACCTTGCGGTCTGGTTCGCGCTGCACACGTTGTTTCGCGAGCGGCGGGAGGTCTCGCTCCCATTCGGGGCGCTGGATCTTCCGGTCCTGTCGAGCCTGAACTGGGTCGCCGCGGGTCTCACGGTGGCGGCGGTCTTCGCCGTCTTTCGTCTGAAGGTCGGGATCGTCCCGCTTCTGGCCGCCTGCTCGGCCGCGGGCCTGGTCTCGTTTCTCGTGACCGGCTCGCCCGGCTAGCGCCGGACGGGCGGCTCGGGGCTCGCAGGCGCCGCGACCGCCTTGCGGAGAGCCTGCGCGCCGGCCGCGGCACCCTGCCGTGCCAGCGCTGCGGCGGTCTCAGGGCTGATCGGCTCGGCGACCCGCGACAGCGCGGCCTTGGCCGCAAGCCCGGTCAGCAGATCCGTTCTGGCCGATGATGAAGAAGGGGTTGCGACTTGAAGCGCCTCGTCCGAGCCGTTCTTCGACTCGCGGACAGGAGAGTTGAGGCACAGCGTTGCTATAATCGCAAGAGCTGCGAGAAACTTGAGCATCGTTACAAGTACCGACCGAGCGCGTTGCAGGATCTTGTGTTCAGGTTCAAGAAAAATGACGAGCTGAGCGGCGTGGCTCCCCAGGCTTAATGGGGGGTTAATCCGACTCTCGCTGTCCGGGAGAGCATCGATTCGGCCTCTCTCCTTAGCTTTCATTTAAGCTGGCGAGCGCATGGTCCGCTGATGGGAGCGAGAGGGCGCGGCTTGCGCGCGAATGGTTTGGGCAGCATCGGGTCGAGCTCCACGACGGGCTTCTGGCTGTGGCGGGCGCCGCAGCTGCTATCCGGCTTCGTCACGACGCAGAATCGGCGGTTGAACGACTTCGTCGTCACCCGGCTGGTCGCGGGCGGGCTCGGTCTCGCGTGCCTGTCGCCGTATCTGGCGTGGCGCGGAACCTCGTCCCCCGTGGACGCGGTGCTGGCGCTCGGCTTTGTCGCGCCGCTTGCGGCCGCTTACGTCGCGGGCCAGTTGCGCCGGCCGGATCTTGCTTACGCGGTCTCGGCCGCGGGCACGGCCGCGCTCGTGCTGTGTGTCTTCGCAGGAGCCGGGCCGCTCGCGTGGCCGGCGGCGATCTGGCTTGCCGCGCAGCCGCTCGAGGCCCTGGCGGCGGGGGAACGCCGCAATGCGCTCAGCGCCGGGCTGGTTTCCGCGCTCGCCTGCCTTTTCATGGCTGCCGGAGCCGCCGCGCTGCTGGCGCCGCAGCCGCAAGCGGCGCCCGCCGGGGCTGCAATGCTGTTTCTGATCCTCGGCACCATGCTGGATGGCGGCCTGCGCCTTCTGCGCGCCGGAACGGACGCCGCGGCGCTCCGGCCCGCGAAGGACGAATATGAGGAAGAGGCGAGCCTGCGGGAATCGCTGGGCGACCTCGTGACCTGCCACGACCGGCATGGCGACGTGATCAAGGCCTCGGGCGCCGCGGTTGCCGTCGCCGGGCGTCCGGCCTCCGCGCTCCTCGGCTCGGGCCTGTTCTCGCAGGTGCACATTCCCGACCGTCCCGCTTACCTGAAGGCCCTGGGCGACGCCGCGGCCGGGCAGGGGCCGGTCTCCGCCGAGTTCCGGCTGTCGGTGACGCCCGAGCGCGGGCCCATGCGGCTCGTCTGGGTGGAGATGCGCGCCCACGCTGCCAAGCGCACCGAGGATCAGGGCGCGGTCGTCGCCGTGCTCCGGGATGCCTCGGCCAGCCGCCGGCACGCGGAAGAGCTCGAATCCGCCCGGATCGAGGCCGTGCAAGCCGCAGAGATGAAGGGCCGTTTCCTCGCGACGGTCAGCCACGAATTGCGCACGCCGCTCAACGCCATCATCGGTTTCTCGGAGCTGCTTTCGGCCGACCATCCCTTCGTGATGGCCGAGGAGCGCCGCAAGGAATACGCGACGATCATCAAGAATTCGGGGCATCACCTCCTCGAGGTGGTGAACACGCTTCTCGACGTGTCGAAGATCGAATCGGGGAACTTTACGGTTTCGCCCGAGCCGTTCAGCCTGGCTGACCTCGCACATGGCTGCTGCGACCTCATGGCCCTGAAGGCCCAGGAAGGAAATGTCCGGGTCGAGCGGAAGATCTCGGCCGACCTGCCCGACGTCGTGGCCGACCGGCGCGCCTGCCGGCAGATCCTGATCAACCTCCTGTCGAACGCGGTGAAGTTCACCCCGGCCGGCGGCAGCGTGATCGTCTCGATCACGCGTGACGGGGATCGGGTGGTTCTTGCCGTCGCCGATGATGGGATCGGCATCCGCGAGGCCGATCTGCCGCGGCTCGGCGACGCATTCTTCCAGGCCGGCGACCTGCACAGGCGGCCGCACGAAGGCACCGGGCTCGGCCTGTCCGTGGTTCGTGGTCTGGTCGGCCTTCATCACGGCACAATGGCGATCGAGAGCGGCCCAGGGGCCGGCACGGCCGTCACCATCAGCCTGCCGCTTGCCGGCCAGGTCGAGACCCGTCAGATGCGTCCCGTCGCGGTTCAGACCGCGGTACGTATCCCGAGCCGGTCGCTCGACAGGAGGAGTGCTTGAAACAGGACCGCGTGACCCCGGCGAGAGCAGGGCAGGGCAGGGCGCCTGCGCGCCAGCCGACGCCCGGCCCGTCCCGCGTCGGGCAGGCGCTCGCTCCCGTTGTCCGGTTCGTCGGCAACAGGCCGGGCTTCGCGCTTGCCATGGTGGCCCTGCTCGGCACCACGGGCGCGGTCGGCTGGAACGCGCTGCACCAGGCGAACCGCCACCCTGCGCCTTTGTTCAAGCCGAAGCCGCCGACACCCGTCGAGCCGCCGCGGCGCGAGGCTGCCGCCATCGCGCCCGCGCCGATTCCGGTGCCCGTGCCCCGTCCCGAGCCGACTACGGTCGGCTCTGTCGTGACCTCGCCAGCGCCGGCGCCTGTCCCGGTGGCGCGGGCCGCCGCGACCGCTCCGGACGGGATCGGCAACCTGATCCGCGGGGGCGACGCGACGGCGCGTCCGGCCGCCGAGATCAAGCCGGACGGGCGCGTAATGTCCGTGCAGAAGGCTCTGACGAAGCTCGGCTATGGTCCGCTGAAGCCCGATGGCCTGCTCGGAACGGGCACGCGCCAGGCGCTCGAGCGCTTCGAGCGCGACAACAACCTGCCCGTGACCGGTGGGCTGGCGGTGCGCACGACGCGCCAGCTCGCCTCGGCCTCGGGCAGCCAGATCGAATAGGCCGCGGAGCGCCGCCGTGAGCCGCATTCGCTCGGATTTCTGGGTCTCCGCCCACCTTCGGCGCTGTGCCCTGGAGGGGATCGACGCCGTGCTGCGGCGGCGCGGATCGGAGGAGGCGGGCTCGATCTACATCAGCATCGACCGGCTGGACGGCACGGCCTACCTGCTGGGGCCCGCCCCGCAGATGCTGGTGCCGGACGGTGAGGTGGATCGCCTGTTTTCCGTGCTGCTGGCAGACCCGACACCGCTCGATATCGAGGAGCGGATGCGCCGCGAGATCAGGTTCGATCCCGACCTGTGGTGGATCGGGATCGACGATCGCCGGGGGCGCTCGCTGGTCGAACCCGTCGGGCCGGCTCCGTAGCCGAGACGGCGCGCGCGCCCTCCGCCTTCTTCGGCCGGGTTCCGGCGGCGCTCGTGCCCGTGCGGACCGGCTTGCTCATGGCGCCGACAAGCTGGCAGGCGACGCCCCGCGAGGTCGTGCGGCAGACCTGACGCAGCCGGAATACGGCCGGAACGGACGCCGCGATGCGGTGATCGGCCGTCAGCAGCACATGCACGCAATCCTCGACCGTGAGCCCCGCTGCGACCAGCGACAGCGCGAAGAGCTCGGCTTCGGCTTCGTGGTCCGCCCGCCAGAGCGGCGGCTCGGTGAGGCCGAGCGCCTTCGCGATTTCGGCGAGCAGGGCCGGCATGTCG
>JAQGJZ010000467.1 GCA_028290385.1 Enterovirga sp. | reverse complement strand
GCAGCATGGCTTAGGCTTTTCCGTCCGCCAGGACGGGAGGGCTGACGAGCGGCAGGTCCGGTGCAAAATCGCCGCTCGTGCCGGGCGAAAGCTCGGACGTGGTGCAGTGAGGCCTAGGTCCTCGGGTCGAGCCCGAGGATGACGGCGGAGATGCATCGCGGGGACGCCGAAAGGCTCTCCAAACTAAATATGATCGAGCGGTTCGGCGTCCCACGCCCCTCGCTTGTTCTTTGAACCGCCAAAACACCAGACCCCGGGCCGGGGACGGACTGCGCGTGCCTTCGTGCCGGGCGAGCCCCGCTCCCTCTCCCCAAGGGGGAAAGGGTTGGGGTGAGGGGGTGCGCCTTCTCCGAACAGGTCCCTCCCCCTCACCCGGGCGGCCGCGGCAGCGGCCTGCTCGACCTCTCCCCGCCGGGGAGAGGCGGGAGCGAGGCCCGAACGAAAAAAGCCCCGGCTTGGTGGCCGGGGCTCGTGGTGGACGGGAACCGGCGCGGGGCCGGGCCGGGTCAGTAGTTGTAGGCGCGCTCGCCGTGGTCGGTGACGTCGAGGCCTTCGCGCTCTTCCTCGGTCGTGACCCGCAGGCCGACCATCACGTCGACGAGCTTGAACAGGATCGCGGAGCCGATGCCGGACCAGAGCAGCGTGAAGATCACGGCCTTCATCTGCGCCCAGACCTGCGTGCCCATGGAGTAGGCGCCCTGCGACAGGCTGCCCGGATTGGCGACGTAGTCGGCGATGCCGGTGCCGCCGAGGCTCGGCGAAACCAGGATGCCGGTCGCGATCGCGCCCAGGATGCCGCCGACGCAGTGGATGCCGAACACGTCGAGCGAGTCGTCGTAGCCAAGCGCGTTCTTCACGCCGGAGCAGAAGACGTAGCAGACGGCGCCGGACACGAGGCCGAGCATCAGCGAGCCCATCGGGCCGGCGAAGCCGGAGGCCGGCGTCACGGCGACGAGGCCCGCGATCGCACCCGACACGAGGCCGAGGAGCGACGGCTTGCCCTTGCCGCCCCACTCGATGAACAGCCAGGACAGGGCCGCCGCGCAGGTCGCCGCGAAGGTGTTGATCATCGCCAGACCGGTGGTGCCGTTGGCCTCGAGGTTGGAGCCGGCATTGAAGCCGAACCAGCCGACCCACAGCAGCGCGGCGCCGATCATGGTCATGGTCAGCGAGTGCGGGGCGAGGAGATCGCGGCCGTAACCGACGCGCTTGCCGATCAGGATCGCGCCGACGAGGCCCGCGATGCCCGCATTGATGTGCACCACGGTGCCGCCCGCGAAATCGAGCGCGCCCCACGAGAAGAGCATCCCGGCATCGGCCGTGACCTCGTCGAGCTTGGCCTGCGCGGCGGTCTTGGCGGCCCCGTCGGCGGCGGTCGCGACGGCCCTGGCGGCATCACCCAGCGCGTCCGGGCCGGCCCAGTACCAGACCATGTGCGCCATCGGGAAATAGATGATGGTCAGCCACAGCACGACGAACAGGATCAGGGCCGAGAACTTCATGCGCTCGGCAAAGGCGCCGACGATGAGGGCCGGCGTGATCATGGCGAACGTCATCTGGAAGCAGATGTAGACGTATTCGGGGATCACGACGCCGTTGGAGAAGGTGGCGGCCACGCTTTCCGCGTTGACGCCCATCAGGAACGCCTTCGAGAGCCCGCCCACATAGGCGTTGAGGCCGCCGCCATTCGTGAACGACAGCGAGTAGCCGTAGACGAGCCAGAGCACGCCCGCGAGGCACACGATGGTGAACACCTGCGTCAGGATGGAGAGCATGTTCTTGGTGCGCACGAGGCCGCCATAGAACAGCGCGAGGCCGGGCACCGACATCATCAGCACCAGCAGGGAGGACACGAGCATCCAGGCCGTGTCGCCCTTGTTGGCCACGTGGGCTGCGGCGGCAGCCGCCGGTGCCGCTTGCGGGGCCGGGGTTTGCGCAAGGGACGGATCGACAATGAGGCAGAGCGCGGCGCCTGCCCCCAAAAGGGCCGCGAGCCTGAGGCGGGACGTCATCGAGGGTTCTCCGGAAGGGTCCTGAAGGGGGGTCTGGTCAAAGCGCGTCATTGTCGGTCTCGCCCGTGCGGATGCGGACCGCCTGCTCGATCGGCATGACAAAGATCTTGCCGTCGCCGATCTGGCCGGTGCGGGCGGCGGCCGCGATGGCGTCGATCGCCTGCGGCACGAATTCGGACGCGACCGCGACCTCGATCTTCAGCTTCGGCAGGAAGCTCACGGCGTATTCGGCGCCGCGGTAGATCTCCGTGTGTCCCTTCTGACGCCCGTAGCCCTTCACCTCGGTCACGGTCAGCCCGTGGACTCCGATGGCCGTGAGAGCGTCGCGAACCTCCTCAAGCTTGAACGGCTTGATGATCGCCACAACGATTTTCATGGGAGTTTGCCCCGGTTGTTCGGCTTGACGCCGAAACGTGAACACCCCGCCGGACGCGCGCGACCGCGAGATGGCCGTGGTCAAACAAGGGCCGTGCCAAGCGCGCCCAAGACGTAGGCAGGGCTGACCGGACGGCGCACCTTGAGGCAAACGCCTGATTTTTGGGCAGCCTACTCCGCCGCCGGCCGGCGCTGCCGGATCAGTCCCTCCTGGGCGACCGAGGCGACAAGGCGCCCCGCCCGGTCAAACACGAGCCCGCGCGACAGGCCCCGCGCGCCGCCGGCGCTCGGGCTGTCCTGCGCGTACAGCAGCCATTCGTCGGCCCGGAACGGCCGGTGAAACCAGAGCGCGTGATCGAGGCTCGCGGCCTGGATGTTCTCCTGGATGACGCTCTGCCCATGCGGAACCAGGGACGTGTCGAGCAGCGTGAAGTCCGACGCATAGGCGAGCACGCAGCGATGGATCGCCGGATCGGCCGGCAGCTCCCCGGTCGTCCTGATCCAGACCCGGAACTGGCCCTCGTGCGGATCGGCCTGCGCCGGCCGCTGATGGTCGACAGGGCGAAGCTCGATCGGCCGCTCGCGTTCGAAATAGGCCCGGATCTGCGGCGACATGGACGGGATGGCGCCGGCCCGGATCTCGGCCTCGCCGGGCAGATCCTCCGGGGGCGGCACGTCCGGCATGCGGGCCCCGTGCTCGAACCCGTCCTCCTCGACCTGGAACGACGCCGTGAGCGCGAAGATCGGCCGCCCGTGCTGGATGGCCACGACACGGCGTGTCGTGAAGCTGCGCCCGTCGCGGATGCGGTCGACCTCGTAGAGGATCGGGATCTTGGGGTCGCCGCCGAGCAGGAAATACGCGTGCAGCGAATGCGGCTGCCGGCCCTCGACCGTGCGGCAGGCGGCGACCAGCGCCTGGCCGATCACCTGCCCGCCGAAGACGCGCTGCCAGCTGTCCTGCGGCGAGCGGCCGCGGAAGAGGTTCTCTTCCAGCTTCTCCAGCTCCAAAATCCCGAGGAGCTCGGCGACGGCGCGCGACATGGTTTCACCTTTCGGCCGCATGGCCCTGGCCGGAGTGGCGCGGCGGGCGGAGGGGGTCAAGCTTGACGGACCGGGGCCGCGTTGCCAGGACGGGCCCATGCCGCCACGCGACATGCCCCCGCGCCCGCCGGCCTGGCGCATCCTGATTGCCGGCGGCGGCCCGCTCGGGCTGGCGCTTGCGCTCGCGCTGACGCGCGGCCTCGGCCCGGCCGTCACCGCGGCGGTGCTCGATCCGACCTTCCGGCTGAAACGCAGCGATCCGCGCGCCTATTCGCTCTCGCCCGGCGCGGTCGCGATGCTGACCGCCCTCGGGGTCTGGCCCGAGCTCGCCCCGGTCGCCGAGCCGATCCGCGGAATGACGATCACGGACAGCCGGGTCGCGGACGCCGTGCGGCCCGAATATCTGCGCTTCGGGGACCGCGACGAGCCACTTGCGCAGCTGGTCCAGGCCGATGCGCTGGACGAGGCGCTCCGGGCGGCCTGCGAGGCCGCAGGGGCCGCGCTGCGGCCCGAGCGCGTGACCGGGTTCGACCTGACCGCCAGCGCGATCCGCGCAACGACCGAGAGCGGCGAGGCGCGTCCAGCTTCGCTGCTCGTCGCCTGCGACGGCGCTCGCTCGGGGCTCCGCGAAGCGGCAGGGATCGGCTGGGTGGGGCGGAGCTATGACCAAGCGGGCATCGTCGCCACCATCGCGCATGAGCAGCCGCACCACGGAATCGCGGTGCAGCACTTCCTGCCGGCGGGACCCTTTGCGATCCTGCCGCTCGCCGGGACGGCGGAGCATCCGCACCGCTCCTCGATCGTCTGGACGGAAAGCGAGCGCCTCGCCGCCTCGCTCGTGCGGCTTGGCCGCGACGAGGCGCTCCGGGAGGTTGAGACCCGCTGCGGCCCGGAGCTCGGCGAGATCGAGCTCCTGACCGACCTCTTCTCCTTCCCGCTCTCGGTCGGCCTCGCCCGCAGCTACGTGGCGCCGCGGCTTGCGCTGCTGGGCGATGCCGCACACCGGGTGCACCCGCTCGCCGGACAAGGGCTCAATCTCGGCCTGGCCGATGTCGCGGCCCTCGCGGAAGCCATTGCGGACGCGGTGCGCCTGGGGCTGGACCCCGGGAGCGACCAGGTTCTCGAAACCTACCAGCGCAGCCGTCGCCTCGACGCGCTGGCCCTGGCTGGCGCGACGGACGCGCTCAACCGCCTGTTCTCGAACGATCGCCTGCCCGCGCGCGTCCTGCGCGACATCGGATTGGGGCTGGTGGACCGGATGCCGACCCTGAAGAGCTTCTTCACCGCCCAGGCGGCCGGGACATCGGGCCGCGCCCCGCGGCTGATGCGCGGCGAAGCGCTCTAGAGGAACGAGCGGCCGGCGTCCGTCGGGGCAATCCCGAGATGGGCCGCAACGCTCGCCCCGATATCGGCAAGCGTCGGCCTCAGGCCCACGGAGCCGGACCGGATGCCGGGGCCGAAAACCAGGATCGGGACCTGCTCGCGGGTGTGATCCGTCCCCCGGAAGGTCGGATCGTTGCCGTGATCGGCCGTGACGATGCACAGATCGCCGGGTTGCAAGGCGGCCCGGATTTCCGGGATGCGGGCATCGAAGCGCTCGAGCGCGGCGGCATAGCCCGCCACGTCGCGGCGGTGGCCGTATTCCGTGTCGAAATCCACGAGGTTGGCGAAGACGAGCCCGCCCGGCTCCAGCGCGCGGAGAGCGCCCAGAGCGGCCGTGAGCCAGGCGTCGTTGCCCGCGCCCTTGAGCTCGCGGCCGGTGCCCCGGTGCGCGAAGATGTCGCCGACCTTGCCGACGGAGACGACCGCCCGGCCGGCTGCGGCGAGACGATCCAGGATCGTGTCGGACGGCGGCGGGGTGGCATAGTCGCGCCGGTTGCCCGTTCGCATGAAGCCGTGCCGCTCGTCGCCCAGGAAGGGGCGCGCGATGACGCGGCCGACGCGGTAGCGGTCGCAGAGCCGGCGCGCGATGCGGCAAGTCGCGAACAGGCGCTCGAGCCCGAACGCCTCCTCGTGGGCCGCGATCTGGAACACGCTGTCCGCGGAGGTGTAGCAGATGGGCCTGCCGGTCCGGACGTGCTCGGCCCCGAGCTCATCGACAACCGTGATGCCGGATGCGTGGCTGTTGCCGAGGATGCCGGGCAACCCGGCCTCCTGTACCAGCGCTTGGATCAGCTCCGGCGGGAAGGCCGGCCGCGTATCCGGGAAATAGCCCCAGTCAAACGCGACCGGTACGCCCGCGATCTCCCAATGCCCGGAGGGGCTGTCCTTTCCGCGCGAGGTTTCGCGGCCGACACCCCAGAGCCCGGTGAGCTCGGCCGGAGGCTCCAGGCCGGGCGGCATCAGGCCGGTCGAGGCCTTGCAAGCGAGCCCGATACCGAGGCTCGCCAGATTCGGCAGGCGCAGGGACCCGCTGCGCAGGCCCGTCCGGTCGCCGCCGCCGGTCGCGCAGGTCTCCGCGATGTGGCCGAGCGTGTCGGAGCCCGCGTCACCGTAAAGGGCTGCGTCCGGCGCACCGCCGATCCCGACAGAGTCCAGGACCATCAAGAGAGCGCGGTTCATCGGCTGAGCGCGCGTCACTCCCGCACGATTCCAGCCGCGGGCCCGGCCTCCAGCCCGAAGGCGGCAGCCATCAGGGCCCGCGTATAATCGGTCCGCGGGCGGGCAAAAATCTCCTCGGCGGGCCCTTCCTCCACGACGATGCCGTCCTGCATGACGACCACATGGTTGGCGAGCGCGCGGACGACCTTGAGGTCGTGGCTGATGAACAGGTAGGCGAGCTTGCGGCGCGTCTGCAGCCCGCGCAGGAGTTCGACGATCTGCGCCTGCACGGACATGTCCAGGGCAGAGGTCGGTTCGTCCAAAACGACGAATTTCGGCTCCAGCGCCATGGCCCGGGCAATCGCGATGCGCTGGCGCTGCCCGCCCGAGAATTCATGGGGGTAGCGATCCATCGATGCGGGATCGAGCCCGACATCGTGCAGCGCACGGGCCACGGCCTCGCGCTGCTGATCGCGCCCCATCCGCCGGTTCTGCACCGTGAGGCCCTCGGCCACGATCTCCGCGACCGACATGCGCGGCGAGAGGGACCCGTATGGATCCTGAAACACGACCTGCATGTCCTTGCGCAGCGGCCGCAGCGCCTTGGCCGGCAGGCTCTCGACATCCCGGCCGAGCACGCAAATGGGGCCGTCGGACCGGGTAAGGCGCAGGAGCGCCAGCCCGAGCGTCGTCTTGCCCGAGCCGGATTCGCCGACCACG
>JAQGJZ010000464.1 GCA_028290385.1 Enterovirga sp. | reverse complement strand
TGTCCTGCGCCTGCACGTGGACGAGCGGGATGTTGTAATGGTCGCGGAACAGGCCGACGACCTCCTCGGCCTCGTTCTGGCGCAGCAGCCCCTGGTCGACGAAGACGCAGGTGAGCTGCTCGCCGATGGCCTCGTGGATGAGCACGGCGGCGACCGCCGAATCGACGCCGCCGGACAGTCCGCAGATCACCCGGCCGGTGCCGACCTGCGCGCGGATGCGCTCGATCGCCTCTCCGCGGAAGGCCGCCATGGTCCAGTCGCCCGAGCAGCCGGCGATGTCCCGCACGAAGTTGCGGATCAGGAGCTCGCCCTGCGGCGTGTGGGCGACCTCCGGGTGGAACTGCACCGCGTAGAACTTGCGGGCCTCGTCGGCGACCACGGCGAAGGGCGCGTTCGCCGAGAAGGCGAGCGGCTCGAACCCGTCCGGGAGCTTGGTGACGCGGTCGCCGTGGCTCATCCAGACCGGATATTTGTGGCCGACATGCCAGACGCCGCGGAACAGCGGGCTGTCGGCCATGATCTCGATGTCGGCCCGGCCGAACTCGGCATGGTGGCCGCCCTCGACCTCGCCGCCGAGCTGGGCCGCCATGGCCTGCTGGCCGTAGCAGATGCCGAGCACGGGGGTGCCGCCTGAGAAAATCGCCTGCGGGGCGCGCGGGCTCGTCTCCAGCGTCACCGAATCCGGCCCGCCGGACAGGATCACGCCCTTGGGGTTCAGCTCACGAAAGGCCTGCTCAGCCTTCTGAAACGGAACGATCTCGCAATAAACGCCCTCCTCCCGGACGCGGCGGGCGATCAGCTGCGTCACCTGCGAGCCGAAATCGACGATGAGGATCTTGTCGTGATCGTGGGTGGTCATGACGGCCGATATTCACGCAGGTTTTGAGACGCGCCCTGGCGGGCAGGTCCGAAAAGAGCTTGCGACGGGGCGAGACCGGAGCCTCGCCCGCCAGGGTGAGCAATCTGTGTCACGGCCCGCAGATGCCGGGCCGATCGGGGCGGAGCGGGACTCCCGGCTCCGCCTGCGCGGGCCCGTTCAGGCCTGCCGCCGCAGCATAGCGACATAGAAACCGTCCGTCCCCGTTCGCAAGGGCGACATCTGCAGCCCGTGCCGGGTGAAGCGGACCGCATCCGCCATCCCGGACAGGCCGGCGCTCGAGAGCGCCTCGCGGGCATCGGCCGCACCGAACCCGGGATGCCGGTCGACAAAGGCCGCGACGGCGTCGTCGTTCTCGGCCCCGAGAACGGAGCAGGTGATGTACGCGATCCGCCCGCCCGGGCGGACGAGTTCGGCCGCCCGATCGAGCACGGCCGCCTGTTCCAGAACCCGGGTATCCAGGCTGCCCGGCCGCACCCGCCATTTCGCATCCGGGTTCCGTCGCCAGGTCCCCGTGCCCGTGCAGGGAGCGTCCACGACGACGAGGTCCGCCCGCCCGTCAAGGTCGCCCACCGCGTCGGCGCGCCCGCGCGGGGTCCTCACCTGGACGTTGCGCACGTCCGCGCGCTCCAGGCGGGCGTGAATGGGCGCAAGCCGGCGCTGGTCGGAATCGGTCGCGTAGATCTGGCCGTGGTTGCCCATCGCGGCCGCGAGCGCGAGCGTCTTGCCGCCCGCGCCCGCGCACAGGTCGACCACCTGGTCGCGCGGCGTAGGCTGCGCCAGCATCGCGGCGAGCTGCGAGCCCTCGTCCTGAACCTCGACCTCGCCCTTCAGGTAGACGGGATCCGACTGGATGGAGGGCGCCTTCTCGCCCGGCCCGTGCGTGATCCGCAGCCCAAGCGGCGAGTGCGGCGTCGGCGCGGCCGCCAGATGGGCGAGCTCCGCCTGGACGAGCTCCCGCGAGCCCTTCAGTGCATTCACCCGGAGGTCGAGCGGGGCCCGGCGCGCGAAGGCGGCCATCTCGGCCGCGAGGTCGTCGCCGAACACCCCCTCCAGCGAGGGGGTCAGCCATTCGGGGAAATCGCCCGCGATATGCGCGGGCGCGCTCGCCAGGTCGGCCGACTGGAGACGCGCCTCCTCCTCGGCCGAGAGCGGCGCGGGTGCGAAACGCTCGCCCGAGAAGAGGCGCATGATCTGGGCCGGCGACAATCCACGCTCGAGCCGCAGCGTCCCGAGCAGCATGGCGCGGGAGCCCTCCCCGCCCATCAGCCAGGCGGAGGAAGCCTTCCGCCGGAGCGCGTCATAGACAAGCCCGGCGATCGCCGCCCGGTCGCCCGAGCCGGCGAAACGATGCGACAGGCCCCAATCCTTGAGCGCGTCGGAGGCCGGGCGTCGGCGGGCCGCGATGTCGTCGAGAACCTCGACGGACGCGGAGATGCGTGCCGCCGGCGTCACCGCCCACGACCCGGTAAGCAGAGCGTCACCTTTGCGGCGCAAGTTCCGGGTACCGCCCGACGCGGAGCCAAGCAGCACCCGCTGCAGCGTTTCGAAGGAGTTGAGACCATGGTCACCTTGTTGCGGCTGTCGATTGCAGCCGCCCTTACCCTGACGATCGCGGCTTGCGCGTCCGCGCCGCCGCCCCCGCCGGACTACCCGCCGCCCGGCCAGCGCGCCCTCGACGCCAAGACCCAGCTCGAGACCGGCCGCCGGTACTAAGCACCCTTACGCCCGTGTGGGTTCGGTACTCACACGGGCAACGGACCGGCGAGGATCCGGACCGCAAAGACGAGCCACATGACGAGCAGCGCCAGCGCACCGACCCCGAAGGCGCCGATCCGGTAGGCCGCGGCGTTCGACGTCACATACACGCTCGCGTGGACAATGCGGCTGATCACAAAAATCCAGCTGAGGACCACGAACAGCAGGTCGGCCTTCCGCGTGATGATCGCGAGCGGGACGATCACGAAGAACAGCACCGGCAGCTCGAACTGGTTCGAAAACGCGTTCGCGGCCGCCTGCGCCCGGTCGGGCCAGACTTTTTGCCCAAGACGGACATCGTCGGGGCGGACCACGCCGGCCCGCAGGGCAGCAAAGCGCCGGCGACCCATCAGGATCGCGAGCGCCAGGATGAGAAGGACCTCGACGAAGACGGGGAGGAGAATTTCAGGAATCGTCAAGACGAGGTTGCTCCGCGGGTTCAGTGGCGCCGCCCGGCTCAGACCCGCGACGGGTAGTTCGGGCTTTCGCGCGTGATCGTCACGTCATGGACGTGGCTTTCCCGCAGGCCCGCATTGGTGATGCGGACAAAGCGCGCCTTGTCGCGAAACTCTGCGAGATCCGCGCCGCCGACATAGCCCATCGCGGCCCGCAGGCCGCCCGCGAGCTGGTGCAGCACGTTGGCGACGGGCCCCTTGTAGGCGACCTGGCCCTCGACACCTTCCGGCACGAGCTTCAGGGTGTCGCGGACCTCGGCCTGGAAATAGCGGTCGGCCGAGCCGCGCGCCATTGCCCCGACGGAACCCATGCCCCGGTACGACTTGTACGAGCGTCCCTGGTACAGGAAGGTTTCCCCGGGTGCCTCGTCCGTGCCGGCCAGCAGCGAGCCGACCATCGCGCAGGACGCGCCGGCCGCGAGCGCCTTGGCGAGGTCGCCCGAATACTTGATGCCGCCGTCGGCGATCACGGGCACGCCTGCTGCGGTGCCGGCCTCGACCGCCTCCAGGATGGCCGTGAGCTGCGGCACGCCCACGCCCGCCACCATGCGGGTCGTGCAGATCGAGCCCGGCCCGATGCCGACCTTCACGGCGTCCGCGCCCGCGTCGATCAGCGCCTGCGTGCCCTCGCGGGTCGCGACGTTGCCGGCGATCACCTGGACAGCGTTCGACAGCTTCTTCACCCGGGTCACGGCGTTCAGCACGGAGACCGAGTGGCCATGCGCGGTGTCCACCACGATGATGTCGACGCCGGCGTCGATCAGCATCTCCGAGCGTTCGTAGCCGCCATCCCCGGTGGTCGTCGCAGCCGCGACGCGGAGCCGGCCCTGCTCGTCCTTGGAAGCGTTCGGGTAGGCGACCTGCTTTTCGATATCCTTGACCGTGATCAGGCCGATGC
>JAQGJZ010000222.1 GCA_028290385.1 Enterovirga sp. | reverse complement strand
CCGGAATGAGGAGGTGCGCCGTGATCGGGCAGCCGGGCGTGCTGCGCAGCTCGTGCGCGAGCGCCTCCGTCATGACCTTCAGGGCGGCCTTCGAGACATTGTAGGGCGTGTTGCCGGGCGGGGTCGTGATGCCCTGCTTCGAGCCCGTGTTGATCACGAGGCCGGGCCGGCCGCTCGCTATCAGGTCGGGCACGAAGGCCTGGACCCCGTGGATCGCGCCCCAGAGGTTCACCTCGATGATGCGGCGCCACGTCTCGAGCGGACCGAAGAACGTGCCGTCGAGGCCGATGCCGGCATTGTTCATGACGACGGCCACGTCACCGAACTCCTGTGCCGCCTGCTTCAGGCGGAGAAGATCGTCCATGCTGCTGACGTCGGTCGGCACGGCCCGGACGTCGCCGCCCCGGCTGGACGCGATCGCGAGCACTTCCCGGGCCGCCGTGTCGAGCGCCTCCCCGGGGAGGTCGGCCAGGCAGACCTTCAGGCCGAGCTCCGCGAAGCGCTTGGCGGCCGCGAGGCCGATGCCGCTCGCGGCACCCGTGATGACGGCCACGCGGCCGGGTTCGATGGCGGGATGAATAGGCATGTTCATCTTAGGAAGAGTGCGTCAAAAACGGACAGGCGGCGGATCGGGTGCCGCCGCCGCGGATCAGGACGAAGCGCCGGGCGCGCTCGGCAGGCCCGGGCGGTTCTGGACGATGGTGGTGCGAAGCCGGTCCGCCTCCGCCTTCAGGCGGTTGATTTCGCGGGCGGACATTCGACGCTCGCGCCGCTGCCGGCCCGCCGCGAGCCAGGATCCGATCCCGCCGAGCAGCACGCCGAGCGCAACGGAACCGAGGATCAGGGCGAAGAGCGGGAGCGTGATGCTGAGCTCCGGCTGCCCCTTCGAGAAGGGGTCGAAGGACAGCACCGTCGGGCCGCGGTTCGCAACGGCCAGCAGCACGACCAGGAGGGCGATCGGGAGAAGGATCAGCGCCTTGAGGAAACCCAGCATGCGTCGTCCTACCTTGCACTGTCCGGCGTATCGGCCTCTCCGGCCGACAGATTGAGCCGCTTCCGCATCTCCTTGCCGGTCTTGAAGACCGGGATCTGCTTTTCGCAGACCGCGACGGCCTCGCCGGTGCGGGGATTGCGGCCGCTGCGGGCATCCCGCTTCTTCACCGAGAACGCGCCGAAGCCGCGCAACTCGACCCGGTCGCCGCGCGCGAGCGCGTCCGCGATGGTGTCGAGGATGGCGCTCACCACGGTCTCGATATCCCGCTGGTAGAGATGCGGATTCTGCTCCGCAATCTTGAGAACGAGCTCGGACTTGATCATCGGATACGCGAGCTCTGACTCTACCGATCGGTCGCGCGAGGCTGCCAAAGCGCCAGAAGACCGTCAAGCTTGGCCGTGCCGAGGGCGGCCGACCGGATGGAGGCGGCGAGCTCCTCGAACCCTGCGAGGTCGGCGCCGAACGCCGCCAGCGACCAGAGCGAGAACCGCGAGCTCTCGCGCGGCTTCCAGTCGCGCACGGGGAGCTTGGCGGGGACGCTCTTCTCCCGCTCCAGCCAGGCGATCGCGTCCCGCTCGGAGCCGAGCTGGTCCACGAGCTTCAGCGGCAGGCCCTGCCGCGCGCTGAAGATGCGTCCGTCGGACACGGTGTTGAGCTGGTCGCCCGAAATGCCGCGGCGCTCGGCCACCAGGCCCTTGAACCAGGTAAACGTGTCGTTGACGACAGATTGCAGGGCGGCGATGGCCTCCGGCGGGGGCTTGTGGAAGCCCGAGGGCTCCGCCTTGAGCGGGCTCGACTTCACGGCCTCCACCGAGACGCCGACCTTGCCGAGCAGGGTCGAGAAATCCGGGTACTGGAACAGCACCCCGATCGAGCCGACGAGCGCCGTCTCGCGCGCCACGATCCGGTCCGCCGCAAGGGCCGTGATGTAGCCGCCCGAGGCCGCGAGCCCGTCGACAAAGGCGACGGTGGGCTTCTTGGAGGCGAGTTCGCGGATGCCCTGGAACAGCTCCTCCGACCCGGAGGTGGTCCCGCCCGGGGAATTGATCGTGATCACGACGCCGCGCACCGCGCTCGATTCGCCGACGCGCTTCAGGAGCTCGGTCGTGCGCTGGTCGCCCGTGATGAGGCCCGAAACCGAGACGCGCGCGATCTGCTGGCCCGTGCCGGCCAGGCCCGCTCGCCCGCTCCAGACGAAGCCGGCAGTGCCGATCGCCAGCACGGCGACCAGAAAGGCCATGACGCGCCAGAAGGTCAGCTTGCGCCGCAAGCGCCTCCGGTCCGCGATCAGGTCGGCATCGAATGCCATGTGACGAGTCCTTTATCCTGGCCGTTCCTAGCCCCGACCTCGGTCGGCCCGCAAGCAAGCGTGGCCATTCGCCTCGCGTCAGCCGCGTCGGCCGGATAATGCGCGAGCATCCAAAAAGGCTCGCCATGACGTTGCGCTACATTGCCCCGATCCTTCTCCTGATCGCCTCGAACGTGTTCATGACGTTCGCCTGGTACGGACATCTGAAGTTCACCGAACGACCGCTCTGGGTCGTGGTGCTGGCGAGCTGGGGCATCGCGTTTTTCGAATACTGGCTCGCCGTCCCGGCGAACCGGATCGGCCATCAGGTCTACGACGCCGCCGAGCTGAAGGTGATGCAGGAGGTGATCACGCTGGTCGTGTTCGCCGGGTTCTCGGCGCTTTATCTGCGCGAGCCGCTGACGATCAACCACGCGATCGGCTTTGGGCTGATCGTCGCGGGCGCCTTCTTCGTCTTCAAGAGCCCGCTCGGCTGAAGAACGGCCGGCTCGGAACGGAGGTCGTCCGGCCACAAAAAAGCCCGCCGGATCGCTCCGGCGGGCCTGATCAGCGAATGGCCCGGCGAACCGGGCCAGACAGAGCCTACTTCCGGCTCTTGAGCGCAGCGCCGAGGATGTCGCCGAGCGAAGCGCCGGAATCGGACGAACCGAACTTCTCCATCGCTTCCTTCTCTTCGGCCATCTCGAGGGCCTTGATTGACAGCGTGACGCGGCGCGCCTTGCGGTCGAACATGGTTACGCGCGCATCGACCTTCTCGCCCTTGGCGAAGCGCTCGGGGCGCTGGTCGCCGCGGTCGCGGGCCAGCTCGGCCCGGCGGATGAAGGTCTGGAAGTCGGTATCGACGAGCTTCACCTCGATGCCGGAATCCTTCACCTCGAGCACTTCGCAGGTGACGACCTGGTTCTTCTTCAGCTCGCCGGCATCCGCGAAGGGATCGCCCGCCAGCTGCTTGATGCCCAGGGAGATGCGCTCCTTCTCGACGTCGACGTCGAGAACCTGGGCGCGCACCACGTCACCCTTCTTGAACTCGTCGATGACCTGCTCGCCCGGGCGGTTCCAGTCGAGGTCGGACAGGTGGACCATGCCGTCCACGTCGTTCTCGAGGCCGATGAACAGGCCGAACTCGGTCTTGTTCTTGACCTCGCCCTCGACGACGGAGCCGACGGGGTGCTGCTCGGCGAAGGCCTCCCAGGGGTTCTGGAGAGCCTGTTTGAGGCCGAGCGAGATGCGGCGCTTGGCCGGATCGACCTCGAGCACCACGCCGTCGACTTCCTGGGTGGTGGACAGGATCTGGCCCGGATGGACGTTCTTCTTCGTCCACGACATCTCGGAAACGTGGATGAGCCCCT
>JAQGJZ010000410.1 GCA_028290385.1 Enterovirga sp. | reverse complement strand
AATCATGCGTGACGTTCATGATCCCCGAGAAGTGCTCGTAGAGCTCCTCGAACGTCGCGTCCGACCCTAGGCCCGGAAAACGGGCGAGAAAGTCCGCGCCCTTACGGTTCAGCATGTCGCGGAGCGGCAGCTTGCCCTCGAGCTCGCGCAGCGCGTCGCGCGATTTCAGGAAATCGATGACCGGGTAGGCTTCATCCCGGACCCCGTTCAGGCCCGAGCCCTGCAGCAGGGCGCCGATGCCGCTCGCCCCCTGCTTCTGCGCACTCCGGACCACGAAGCGCGCTTCCGAGATGTACTGGTCCGACGCGATCGCGAACAGGTAGATCGCGGCTGCGATCGTCGGCAGCACGACCAGGGCATGGAACAGCCAGTTCCGCTTTCCGCGCCGACGAAGCGCGGGAGCCTGAAGGGGCCGCGCCGCGGCAACCGCTGCCGGCCGGAGAGCCGCCAGGCGGCCCCGGATCAAAGCCAGCGGTCCACGTTGGGAGGGGGCCTCTGCGATCCGAGCGTCCGGGCGGGCCTTCAACTCGAGTTGTGGCATTCGGAAACAGTTCACCTTCAAGGAGCGGTCGCGACGGCTCCTTTTACCTTGCTGGGCTGAACTGTCACCTGACGGGGCAATCTGGCCGATTGATGGCGCTGCCAGCGGCGCGATGGGGACAATCGCTCAGGCATGCCCGCGTTCCGAGCGGCCCGCGACGGCGGATGCGCGCGTTCGCGATCGAGCCATGCAGAAGGAACAGGCCCCCGGCGGCTCTCCGCTCCTCGGCGCCCGGCCCGAGAAAAGGGGCCGGGGTTCAGCGCATTGCGCTCAGCCCGCGCATCGCCGCCCGATCGAAGGGTTCGCGCACGACCGAGTTCTCGAACACGGTGGTCTTGATCCCCGTTTCGAAATTGTACGAGACCGAGCGTGGCACGAGCGGCGCCACCTTGTCCGTCGTGGCAGCGGCGGCGGTTGAAGCGGGCGCGCTGTCCGGGGCCGAGCTCGGCGACGCTGCCTTGCTGACCGGCCCCGTGGCCGGGGCGGCCGCGGCAGGCGCCTCGGACCGGCTGCTCCGCTCCGCTCCCTGAACAACCGCCGGCTGCGCGACCGCCGGCGAGGCGAGGGGAGCCAGTTCTATCTTGGCCTTGAGCTCGTCTGCCCGGGCTTCCAGCGCACGTCGCAGGCGCACAACCCGCTCCTCGGCCGCAAGGCCGGTTTCATCCGCGGGCGGAACGGGGCCGACTGCCGCGATCACGAGCGCTGCCTCGACATCCGGAAGGCCGGCCACGGGTTTCGGCTGCGGCAGACTTCCTGTGGTCACCGGAGAGCTGGTGGAACTGGACTCCTCCCGCCTCAACTCGGTTCGCGGAACCGCGGCGCGCGGCGCGGCTGCCGCGCGTGCCGGGGTCGCCGGGGCGGCCGTGACGCGGCGTGCAGGCTGAGCTTTGCGGGCGGTCCTGACCGAGACGGGGCGAACGCTGCGGGCCGCTTTGGGAAAGCGACCCTCAACCCACACGCCGTTCACACGCTTTCGCGTGTAAAACTGCGCTGCCTCCGCCGAGCTCACGCCGAGGATCCCGAAGGATATCGGCGCTGACACCATGTGTCCGGCGAGGGCAATTCCGGCCGCCATTGCGGCCCTTACGCACAGGCTCATGCGCCGCGAGTACTCCTGTTACACCCACCTTCTTTGGACGATCGGCTTGACAGGTGCAACCCGAGTCCGAATCGCGCAACATTCGGCAGGTCATTTGCCGAGTAGCAACCTTAACGCTCGGGCTCAGGGGATCTTCTTTCCCGTCCGGCGATCATCCTCATCATCACCACCATCGCGTCACTCAAGCGTGGCAGTCCGAAGGCCGGATCGGTTCAGGAATCAGGCAGTCCTGAAAGGTTCGATTCTGACGTTCGCGGCCTCGAGCACCTCCCGCACCCGCCGCGCCATCGCGATGGCGGTCGGGCCGTCGCCGTGCACGCAGACCGTATCGATCGTCGCCGGGATGCGCTTGCCGGAGGCACACAGGATGGCGCCCTCCGTCACCATGGCAAGAACGCGCTCGGCCGCCTCGTCCGCATCGTGCAGGACGGAGCCGGGCTTCTTGCGGCTCATCAGCTGGCCGTCATCCTCGTAGGCGCGGTCCGCAAAGATCTCGGCCGCCTGGGCGAGCCCGAACTCCTCGGCCGCGCGGGCCGTCGGCAGGCCCGGCATGGTCACATACACAAGGGAGGGATCCACGCCCTTGATGGCGCGCCCGATGGCGCGGGCGAATTCGGCATCCTCGTTGGTCAGGTTGCCGAGGCTGCCATGGGCTTTCACGTGCGTGACCTTGTGGCCGGCCAGCGCGGCGCAGGCCTGCATGGCCCCGATCTGGTAGGCGACCATGCGCTCGATCTCGCCCATGCTGTCGCCGCGGATCACCCGGCGCCCGAAGCCCCACAGATCGTTGAACCCGGGATGCGCACCGACCGCGACGCCGCGCTCCTTCGCCAGCCGGGCCGTCTCGACCATGATGTTCGGATCGCCCGCGTGATAGCCGCAGGCGACATTCGCCGAGGTGACAATGTCGAGCATCGCCGCGTCGTCCCCGAGGGTCCAGCGGCCGAAGCCCTCGCCCATGTCGCAGTTGAGGTCGATCTGCATCAGACGAGCACCGGCTGGGCTGCGCGCTCCGCGAACTCAAAAAGCCGACGGTAGCGCTCGATTTCGGAAGACGGCCCCATGGCCTTGGTCGGATTGTCGGAAAGCTTCACGGTCGGCCGGCCGTCGGCCGAAACGACCTTGCAGACGATGGAGATCGGATCGAGCTTCCCGTCGGGCACCAGGCCGCGGAAGTCGTTGGTCAGCAGCGTGCCCCAGCCATAGGCCAGCCGCACGCGACCGCGGAACTGGCGGTGGAGCCGCTCGATCAGGTCGATGTCGAGCCCGTCGGAGAAGATGACGAGCTTCTTCATCGGATCCTCGCCGCGCGCGAGCCACCAGTCGATCGCCTCCTCGCCGCCCTCGAACGGATCCTTGGAATCCACCCGGATGCCGGTCCAGGACGCGATCCATTCCGGCGCGTTCTTCAGAAAGCGCGTCGTGCCGTACGTGTCCGGCAGGATCACGAGCAGGTTGCCCTGGTAGTCGGTCTGCCAGTCGCGCAGGACGTCGTAGGGGGCCTGCAGGGTCGCGGCATCGTCGCCCGCGAGCGCCGCATAGACCATGGGCAGTTCGTGGGCGTTCGTGCCGATCGCCTCGACCTCGCGGCGAAGCGCGATGAGGCAGTTCGAGGTGCCCGTGAAGGCTGGGCCGAGGCCTTCGATCATCGCCTGCACGCACCAGTCCTGCCACAGGAAGCCGTGGCGCCGGCGCGTGCCGAAATCCGAGATGGACAGGTTCGGCAGGTTCTTGAGGCGCTGGATCTTCTCCCACACGCGCGTCATCGCGCGGGCATACATCACCTGCAGCTCGAACTTGCCCATCCCCTTCGTGACCCCGCGCGAGCGCAGCTCGTTGAGGATCGCCAGGGAGGGGATCTCCCACATGGTGGTCTCGATCCAGGGACCGTGGAAGGTGAGCTCGTATTGTCCGTCGACGCGCTCGAGCTCGTATTCGGGGAACCGGAAGGTCTCGAGCCAGGCGATGAAATCCGGCGAGAACATCTGGCGCTGGCCGTAGAACGTGTTGCCCCGCAGCCAGGTCGACTCGCCGCGCGACAAGCGCAGCGTCCGCACATGGTCCAGCTGCTCGCGCAACTCGCCTTCGTCGATGTAATCGGCCAGTCGGACGCGCTTCGTGCGGTTTTGGATGCCGAACGTAACGTCTACGTCCCGGTGGCGACGAAAGATCGTCTGCGCCATCAGGAGTTTGTAGAAATCGATGTCCAGAACCGAGCGGACGATCGGATCGATCTTCCAGCTGTGATTGTAGACCCGCGTGGCGATGTCGACCATCGCTGACTGACCCTAGCTCAACGAAACGGGCTCCATGAAGGAGCCCGCGTGTCGCGCATCATGCCCGGGTCGGGCCGGCAATTCTACCTCGACGCGCCATCTTCTAGGGGGCGGACACGGCGAGGAGGGATCGGCGCGGGATTCCTCTCGCCGGCTCACGCCGTGAGGCTGACCTTCTTGTTGTCGGCCAGCTCGGTCGGCTGCTCACCCGTGAGCCGGGCCTTGGCATAGCCGTAGAGCTGCATCACGGTCCGGGACGGGCTGTCCCAGTATTCGCCGCCGGACGGGTGGATACGGATCAGCGCGATGTCGGGATCGTCGGGCCCGTTCGGGAACCAGGTCCTGAGCGGTTCGCTCCAGAATTCCTTGATCTTGGTCTGGTCGCGGACGATCTCGGCCGTGCCGGAAATCGAGACGTAGTT
>JAQGJZ010000399.1 GCA_028290385.1 Enterovirga sp. | reverse complement strand
CCTCATGTCGGGCCAGCTTCAGATCGCCTACAGCAACGTCGTCTCGATCATCCTGGCGGCCTCGCAGGGCCTCGACCTCGTCGTCATCGCGGCCGCCGACGAGACCTCCGACGCACCGCCCGACCTCGCCGGGCTCGTCGCCAAGCCGGGCGCCGGCTTCAAGGACGGCAAGGCGCTGGAGGGCAAGCGGGTCGCCGTGAACTCGCGCAACAACATCATCTGGCTCTACACGCGCGAGTGGATCGCGCAGACCGGGGGCGATCCGAACAAGGTCAACTACATCGAGGTGCCGTTTCCGCAGATGACGGATGCCGTGCAGCAGGGGCGTGTCGACGCCGCCATGCTGGTCGAGCCGTTCCTGTCCGGCGGCCTGAAGGGCAAGCAGTTGGAAAGCGTCGGCTGGCCCTACAGCACCGTGCAGAAGCGCCTCCCCGTCTCGCAATTCGCGACGACGCGCGCCTATGCGGAGGCCAATCCGGAGATTCTCGCCAAGTTCAGGCGCGCCATGGCGAAGGCCGCCGAATGGACCAACGCGAACATCCGCAGCGAGGAATTCCTGAAGATCCTGTCGGGCTACACGAAGGCGCCCGTGGACGGCATGCGGGAGGCCACGATGCCGGTGTTCGTGAACACGGTCGACCCGGCCAGCATCGCGTTCGTCGCCGCGCTGATGAAGCGGCACGGCATCCTGAAGAACGATGTCGACGTCGCCAAGCTGCTCCACCCGGCCGTGGTCGCGGCCCGGTAGGGGCCCGGTTCAGCCGCGGCCCATCCAGGGAATGAGCCGCGCCTCGCCCAGCAGAAACAGCCGGTTCAGGGTGTAGCCGGTCAGGGCGAGGCACAGCACGGCGGCATACATGGCGTCCGGGCGGAGCGCGTATTGCATCTGGACGATGTAGTAGCCGAGCCCGGCGGAGCCCGCGATCATCTCGGCAACGATCGTGACAACCAGCGCGAGGCCGATCGCGACGCGCAGCCCCGAGGCGATCGCCGGCAGCGTGGCCGGCAGCACCACGCGGAGCATGGTCCGGGTCCAGCCGGTCCTAAAGGTCCGCGCGGTCTGCAGCAGCACGTCATCGACGCCGAGCACGCCGGCCATGGTGTTGATCAGCGCCGGGACGAAGCTCGCGAGGGCCACCACGAAGATTTTGAGAGCATCGTCGATGCCGAGAAACAGGATCAGCGGCGGCACGATCGCCGGGATGGGGATCGGCCGGATCACCTCCAGCACGGGAAGCACCAGGTAGCGGATCCAGCGGTTGCCCCCGAGAAGCAGCCCGACGGCCACGCCGAGCGAGCAGCCGATCGCGTAGCCGGCCAGCATCCGGCCGAGGCTCGAGAGCAGCGGCAGCGAGAGTTCCCCGTCCGTAAAGCCGCGCCATGCCGCCGCGAGCACGGCGGAAAAAGGCGGCCAGCTCTGGCTCTGCACCCAGCCGAGGCGCGCGGACGCTTCCCACAGAACCAGCAGCGCGAGGATCAGCGCAAGGCCGCTCGCCCGGGTGTGCAGCCAGGGGCGCGCCGGCTGAACGGCGGCCCGGGAGGTCCGCTTCGCCTCGCGCCGGGCCGCTCCGCCGAGACGCGGCATGGCCGTGCTCTGGATCATCAGACCGCCGTCGGTCCGATGAGCGGTTTCACGTCGACCGGCCCGCGCAGGAGGCGATGCTCGATCATGAGCTGCATGGTCTTTTCCATCTGGGCTGGTTCCACGGCCAGCGGCGACGGCGCCAGCGTGAGCGTCTGCAGCAGCGGCACCTCGATCTTGGTGAAGCCGGAGATGACCGGGAGCAGGTCGGGATTGGTCAGGTTGGCGTTGTACCAGGTGATCCCGCGCCGCAGGGCGCGTGCGAATTTCGCCACCGTCTCCGGTTTCGCCTGCAGAAAGGCGGCCGTCGCGAGATATTGGCCGACATCGACCCCGAGCTGGACGGCGCTGTAGGGGTGGGCGATCTTCTCGAATTCGGGCTTGGCGGTCGCGAGCGTCACGTAGGGGACGACCATGTAGCCGGCATCCGCCTGCTTCTGGCGGATCGCGTCCTCCATCTGCGGGTGCGGCACCTCCTTGTACGTGACCCGGTCGGGGTTGCCGCCCGTCGCCTTGATCCAGGCCCGCGCGTACAGCCAGATGACGTTGTTGCGCGTGTTCACGCCGACGACCTTGCCCTCGAGGTCCTGGCCGGAGCGGATGCCGCTGTCGCGGCGGACCACGAGTGCGGAATGGTCGTTCTTGGCTTCCTGGATCTTGGTGCCCGGCGCGACCACACGCAGCTCGATGCCTTGCTGGGCGGCGAGCATGGTCGAGACGACGTTGCCGTACGCGATGTCGTAGCTGCCCGCGACAAGACCGGGAATGCCGGTCGCCCCGCCAGAGGACGGCGAGGTGTCGACCATCAGCCCTTCCTGCTCGAAGAAGCCCTGCTTGATCGCGACGAACAGGGGCGTCACGTCGTTGATCGGGATGATGCTGACGCGCACGCGCTCGAGCTCGGCCGCGCGGGCCGTGCCCGCGACGGCGAGCGCGGCACCGGTCTGAAGCAGGCTGCGTCGGTTGAGCATTGTCGTCGTCCTCGTCTTTCCCGTGCTCAGGCGCGGCCGCGCCAGGGCACGAGGCGCTTGTCGGTCCAGTCGAACAGCAGGGCCAGCGAGCCGCCCACGGCCGCCAGAATGGCGATCCAGGCATACATCTCGCGGATCTGAAAGGAGCGCTGCAGGTCCAGGATGAGGTAGCCGAGCCCGCTCTCGCCGGCGAGCATCTCGGCCAGGATCACCAGCACCAGGCCGAGGCCGAGCCCGACCCGCATGCCGGCGAGGATCATGGGCATCGCGGCGGGCAGCACGACCGCGAGGAGCGTGCGCAAGCGCGAGCACTGGAACGTGCGGGCCGTGTCGAGCAGGACGGGATCGATGCCGCGCACGCCCTGGAGCGTGTTGATGAGCACGGGAAAGACCGCGGCCAGCACCACGACCGTCACCATGGTGGCCGGGCCGATCCCGAGAAACAGGAAGAGCGCCGGAACGAGGGCCGATTTCGGCAGCGGCCGGATCAGCTCGACCAGCGGCTCGAACAGACCATACAGGGCGGGGCTGAAGCCCATCAGCAGCCCGAGCACGATGCCGAGCAGGCAGGCGAGGCCGTAGCCGGTCGCGAACAGCAGCAGCGTGTGCCCGAGCGGGCCCAGGAACTCCCCGCTCGACAGGATGTGCCAGAGCGTCTGCCCGACCAGCGAGGGGCGGGGCACCAGCACCGGGTTCAGGGCTCCCGTCCGGCCGGCGAGCTCCCACGCCCCGAGCACCGCGGCGATGCCGAGTAGCCCGAGAAGGCGCGCGAGGAGCCTGTCGCGCATCACGCGGCCGCCAGCGCGAGGCGGCCGAGCAGCGCCTCCATGAGATGGTGGCGGAGCTCCAGGAAGCGCTTGTCCTCCCGGGTGTTGATGTGGTCGCGCGGCCGGGGCAGCCCGACCTCGACCACCTCGGACAGGGTCGTCGGGCGGTGGCTCAGCACGGCAACGCGGTCGGCAAGAAACACCGCCTCCTCCACGTCGTGCGTGACTAGCACCGCCGTGAAGCGGTTTTCCCGCCACAGAACGAGCACGAGCGACTGCAACTCCATCCGGGTGAGCGCATCGACCGCGCTGAACGGCTCGTCCAGCAGCAGGACGCGCGGCTCGGCCGCGAGCGCGCGGGCGATGGCGACGCGCTGCTGCATGCCGCCCGAAAGCTGCCACGGGTACTTGGTCTCGCATCCCGCGAGGCCGACCTGCCGCAGATGTTCCGAGCAGCGCTCCTTCAGCCGCCGGCGCTCGGATCGGGGCGCCGCCTCGAGCGGAAACATCACGTTGTCGATCACCGTCCGCCACGGAAACAGCGACTTCGCGTATTGCTGGAAGAGGTACACGACACCGGGCGGCGGCGCCGTGACGGGGCGGCCGTCCAGCTCGACCTCGCCGGCTGTTGCGGGCGCAAGGCCGGCCGCGATCCGCAACAGCGTCGACTTCCCGCAGCCCGACGGGCCAACGATCGCCACGAACTCGGACGGGGCGATGTCGAGCGAGATCGAGTCGAAGGCCAGATAGGAATCGGGCGAGCCCTCCCCGTAGACCTTGCGGACGTTCGACAACCGGAGCCGCGCCGTCATTCGGACCTCCCCTTCCCTGCCCCGGTGCTCATGCGGCCTAGTTCACGATACGCCC
>JAQGJZ010000372.1 GCA_028290385.1 Enterovirga sp. | reverse complement strand
ACTTGGAGCCCCCAACGCCGAACATTTCTGGGCAAGACGCAGCTAGACGCGCCAGACGATTTTGGAACAGAGCTGAACGACGCGGGTTTGTTTGGCTCGTCTTACAGCGGCGTTGCTGAGGTCGGTGGTCGAAGCAGCACAATGTGCATGAGGGCCGGGACGGGATGACATCGATGATCTCCAGCCCTTCACGGCGTTTCTTCGGCGCAACCGGTTTCGCGCTCGCGCTTGCGTTGGCACTCCCGGCCCTGGCGCAGGAAGCGCGGGAGATCCGGGTCGGCTACCAGAAGACCGGCCTGCCCGTGATCGCCAAGGGCCAGGGCACGGTCGAGAAGCGCCTCGCCGGCAAGGGCGTTTCGGTCCGCTGGGTCGAGTTCACCGCGGGGCCCCCGCTGCTCGAAGCCATGAATGCCGGGGCGATCGATTTCGGCTTCACGGGCGACGCTCCGCCCATCTTCGCCCAGTCGGCCGGGGCAGCGATCGTCTATGTCGCGGCGCTGCCGTCGAACGGCGCGGGCGAGGCCATCATCGTCAAGGAGGACTCGCCCGTCGCGAGCCTCGCGGACCTGAAGGGCCGCAAGCTCGGGGTGACCAAAGGGTCGAGCGCGCACAATCTGGCCGTAGCCGCCCTGGAAAGGGCCGGCCTTGGCTGGGCCGACATCACGCCCGTTTATCTGAGCCCGGCCGATGCGGGGGCCGCCTTTGCGCGTGGGGCGATCGACGCCTGGTCCATCTGGGATCCGTTCTTCGCGGTCGCGCAGGAGCGTCACAAGGCGCGTGTGCTCACGACCTCCAAGGACGTGCTGAACGTCAACACCTACGTCCTGGCCAACAAGGGCTACGCCGCCAGAAACCCGGCGGCGCTGGATGCGGTGCTGGCGGGGTTCGGCGACGCGGCCGCCTGGTCCGACGCAAACCGCGGCGAGGTCGCCAGGACCCTGGCGGAGGTCACCGGGGTGGAGCTGAAGGCGCAGACGGTTGCGGCCGGCCGAAGCGAGTTCGGCGTTTTCCCGATCACCGACGACATCATCGCGAGCCAGCAGGCGACGGCCGATCGCTTCCACCGGCTGGGGCTCATTCCGCGTGCGATCACCATCCGGGATGCGGTGTGGGTACGCCCGCAGAGCTGACATCCGGTCCATCACCGAACATTCGAACAGGAGGCACCCGATGAGCGTCACCGCTCTGCGGCGCAGCGACGCCGAGCCGATCAACTTCTTCTGGTTCATCCCGACGCACGGGGACGGGTCCTATCTCGGCTCCGAGCGCCAGCAGCGGCCGGCCGAATTCCCCTATTTCAAGCAGATCGCCCAGGCGGTGGATCAGCTCGGCTACGAAGGCGTGCTGCTGCCCACCGGGCAGAGCTGCGAGGATTCCTGGATCACGGCCAGCGGGCTCGCGACGGTCACCGAGCGACTGAAGTTCCTGGTCGCGCTGCGCCCCGGCGTGGTCACCCCGTCCTTCGCGGCAAGGCAGACGGCGGCGCTCGATCGGCTCTCGAACGGGCGCCTCCTCCTCAACGTCGTCGTGGGCGGCAACCCCGTCGAGCTGGCCGGGGACGGCGTGTTCCTGGCGCACGACGAACGCTACGTGCAGGCGGACGAGTTCCTGACCATCTGGCGTCGGCTGCTCTCGGGTGAGACGGTCGATTTTGAGGGCAAGCACTACCGCGTGCAGGGCGGCAGGCTCGATTTCCCGCCCGTCCAGGCCCCGCATCCGGCGCTCTGGTTCGGCGGCTCCTCCGACGCGGGTCAGGCGATCGCGGCGGAGCATGTCGACACCTACCTGACCTGGGGCGAGCCCGTGGCGGGCGTCGCCGAGAAGGTCGAGCGCGCGCGCCAGAAGGCGGCTGCGCGGGGCCGCAAGCTGCGCTTCGGCATCCGCCTGCATTTCATCGTGCGGGAAACGGAGGAGGAGGCCTGGGCTGCCGCGGACCGGCTGATCAGTCGGGTCAGCGACGCGCAGATCGAGGCGGCGCAGAAGCGGTTCGCCGAGCAGATGGACTCGGTTGGGCAGCGGCGTATGGCCGAGCTGCACGGCGGGCGGCGTGACAAGCTCGTGCTCGCCCCGAACCTGTGGGCCGGCGTCGGTCTCGTCCGGACCGGAGCCGGAACCGCGCTCGTCGGCACGCCCGAGCAGGTTGCCGAGCGGCTTCGCGAATACCAGGCCGTCGGCATCGATACGGTCATCGGGTCCGGCTACCCGCATCTCGAAGAGGCCTATCGGGTGGCCGAATTGCTGTTCCCGGCCCTCGGCATCCAGAACCGGCTGTCTCGCCTCGGGGCGGGGGTCGCGAACGAGTTCACGGTCGGCCAGCACGGCCGGGCAAAGGTCGCGGCGGCATCGTGAAACGCGTGAGGTCTCTCCTCCCGGCGAACGCGATCGGCTGGCTGCTGCCGGTCGCGCTCGTCATCGTCTGGGAAGCCGCGTCCCGGCTCGGCAGCATCCCGGCCAACGTGTTGCCGCCCCCCTCGGGCGTTCTGGCAGCAGCCGCCAAACTCGCCCGCTCGGGCGAGCTGGTCCAGAACGTCTGGGTCTCGGCGCTCCGGGCCGTCTCCGGCTTCGTGGTGGGCGGCGGCATCGGGCTCGCGCTCGGCCTCGCCAACGGCCTCTCCTCCCTTTCGGAGAAGCTGACGGACACGACGCTGCAGATGATCCGGAACGTGCCGCACCTGGCAATGATTCCGCTCGTCATCCTCTGGTTCGGGATCGACGAGGAGGCGAAGCTTTTCCTGGTCGCGCTCGGGGTCTTTTTCCCGATCTACATCAACACGCTGCACGGGATCCGCGGCGTCGATCCGCATCTCGTGGAGATGGGGCGGGTCTACGGGATGTCGTCCTTCCGGCTGTTCTGGAAGGTGATCCTGCCGGGCGCGCTGCCGTCGATCTTCGTCGGGCTGCGCTACGCGCTCGGCATCATGTGGCTGACCCTCATCGTGGCGGAAACGATCTCGGCCTCGTCCGGCATCGGCTACATGGCCATGCAGGCGCGCGAGTTCCTGCTCGTCGACGTGGTGGTGCTGTCGATCGTGATCTACGCGCTGCTCGGCAAGCTCGCCGACACGATCGCGCGTCTCCTGGAGCGGCTCTCGCTCCAATGGCACCCGGCCTTCCAGGCCAAGTCGTGAAGGACACACCGATGCTCGCGACAGCGCTGCTCCGGGACGCGGACGTCCCGGCGACGTCCTCCCGCAACCCGGCGGCACCGGCCGCCGGCCTCCCGATCACGATCCGCAACCTGGACAAGTCGTTCGGGCCGAAGGCGGTGCTCTCCGGGCTCGACCTGCACATCCCGGCCGGCCAGTTCGTCGCGATCGTCGGCAAGTCGGGCTGCGGAAAATCCACCCTGCTCAGGCTGCTTGTCGGGCTGGACCGGCCGACCGCCGGAACCGTGCGGGTTGGGGACGCCGAGGCGGAGCGCCCCTCCGCGCGGCTCATGTTCCAGGAGCCGCGGCTGCTGCCCTGGGCGCGCGTTCTCGGCAATGTGGAGGTCGGGCTCGATCCCGACATGCCGGCTCAGGCTCGGCGCGAGCGGGCGCTGAACGCTCTGCAAGCGGTCGGGCTCGCCGACAGGGCAGGGGAGTGGCCGTCGGTCCTGTCCGGTGGGCAGAAGCAGCGTGTCGCCCTGGCGCGCGCGCTCGTCAGCCAGCCGCGCTTCCTCGCCCTGGACGAACCGCTCGGGGCGCTCGACGCGCTGACGCGCATCGAGATGCAAGGGCTGATCGAGCGCATCTGGCGCGAGCAGCGTTTTACGGCCGTGCTGGTCACGCACGACGTCGGCGAGGCCGTCGCGCTCGCCGACCGGATCCTCGTCATCGATGCCGGGCGGATCGCGCTCGATGTCCCGGTGGACGTGCCGCGCCCGCGCCGACGCGGCGACCCGCGGCTCGCCCGGCTCGAGGGGCGAATCATCGAGCACCTGTTCAACGATCAGGGCCTCGACATCTAGGGCGCCCGCTCCCGCGTGTGGCCGTGCGCGGCCGCAGTCCCGTCTGTACGGTCCGCGACTGTTGTGCCTCAGTCAGGCCGCTTTCGTCGGTGAAGCTGTCATTTCCTGACGCTTGATTGCTCTCGGGCTTGGAAACGACCGTTCGACAGGGCAAGCCTCTGGCCGAGGGGCACTGACGAACGAAGGATGTCTGCGCGATTGGTTCGGCGGCAGGACGGACCGGGGGGTGAGCGGCCGCCCGAGGGCCCGGGTGAGACTGGAACGGCGACGCTCGCCGGAGGTGATTGGTCCGGCTTGGGACTCGGTTCGCCCGAGACGTGGCCGGCGACCCTGCGAACCGTGATCGACCTGATCACGAATTCACGCTTTCCCATGTTCGTAGCCTGGGGGCCTGACCTCTCCCTGCTCTACAACGACGCCTATGCGCCGATCCTCGGAGCGAAGCATCCTGCCGCCATGGGCCGGCCGTTGCGCGAGGTTTGGGGGGAGATCTGGTCGGACATCGGGCCGCTGGTCGAGACAGCGCTGACCGGCGAGGCGACCTGGTCGGAGCACCTGCCGCTGCTGATGCTGCGCAACGGCTACCCGGAGCAGACCTATTACACGTTCTCGTACTCTCCCGTGCGGGACGAGGCCGGGCAGGTCGCGGGCATGTTCTGCGCCTGCACGGAGACCACGCGCGAGGTGCTGGCGGAGCGGCGGGCGAGCTTTCGGATCGCGCTCGACGACGCCCTGCGGGCGATCGCGGACCCGGTGGCGATCACGCAGGCGGCCGCCGAAGCGCTCGGCCGCGAGCTCGGCGTGTCGCGCGTCGGCTACGGCGAGATCGTCGGGCGCGGCGAGGTCGGCGCGGTGGAGCGTGACTGGGTCAGCGGCCCGGACGTTCCGAGCCTCGCCGGAGAGGCGCGGCTGCTCGAGGCGTTTGGCCCGGACCTGATCGCCGCTCTGCGGGCCGGCGACAGCGTGATCGTGGACGATTGCCGGGCCGACCCGCGCGTCCGGGGCAAGGAGGGCGTGGCCAGCTGGGAGAGCATCGGGTGCCGCTCGATGATCACGATTCCGCTGCGCCGGGAAAAGGTTCTCGCCGCCGTTCTGTATGTGCACGAACCGGATCCGCGGCGCTGGACCGCTTTCGACGTGCAACTCGCCGAGGACGTCGCGCAGCGGACCTGGGATGCCGTCGTGCGCGCCCGCGCCGAAACGGCGCTCCGCGAAAGCGAGGCGCGGTTCCGGCACATGGCCGACAGTGCCCCCGCGCTCATCTGGATGACGGACGAACGCGGCAAGGTGATCTTCGCCAACATGCATTTCGACCACGTGTTCGGCCGCCCCAACCGCGACATGCAGGGCGAAGGCTGGACGGAGGTCATCGACCCCGCAGATCTTGAGCGGTTCCGGTCCGCGATGCGCGAAGCATTCCAGACGCGGAGCAAGTTCAGGGCAGAGGTGCGGGTGTTCGACCGGCAGGATCAGCCGCGCTGGCTGCGCTGCGAGGGCGTGCCGCGCACGTCC
>JAQGJZ010000358.1 GCA_028290385.1 Enterovirga sp. | reverse complement strand
TTGACGGCTTCGTCCGACGTGCGACAGGTCAATTGTCGCACCAGCGGATCAGCGAACCCCATCTGCACCTCTGGTGAGGCGTCGCGGAACGCCCGGCGCAGCTCCTTCTCGGAGTCGAGTTGCAGCGAGCGGGCGAACATCCGCATGGCTTCGATGACGACGTTGTCGCGTATGCCGAGAATGCCGTCCTGCTCCTTGCCCACAATCCTCAAAACGAGGATCCGCTCGGCCATCTCGGTATATGGGTCCTGCACGAACCCGATGGAGGAATATCCCTGGTCGAGAAAATACTCCACGCTGCGATAGGACACTCTTCCGCTGATGTAGACTGAATCGGCGTTGCTCATCAGAAACGTCTGCTGCGACGTTTCGAGTCCGAACCGCTCGATTCTCGGAAAGTAGTAGTGAAAGCGAGGCTGCATCGCTCGATCGATGCGGCTCATCGGGAACAGGTGCGTTTCGAACCGAAACACCTTTTGCAGGACGAGGGGCTCCCGCGCGCAGCGCCGGTAGATGAGGAGGTCCGTGTCAGCGTCCCGCAATTCGAGATCATCGAACGTGCTGAGCCCCGGAAGCTCGCTCTCGTCGAGGGTGAAGCCGCATAGGCCGGTCTCGTGGCGGCCGGCCGTTACGAGGGCTTCGCGCGGGCTGTGCGTCTGCTTGCGCAACACTTCCTGGCCGGCGTGTATCACCAGCACGGTCGCGCAGCTCGAGAAGCCGTCAGGGACCAGGTAACCCGTTATCTCGGGGCCGCTATCGTGCTCAATGTTGAAGAGCATCGGTCAGGTCGGCTCGGGTTCCTGAGGCGCTGCCTGAAGACGTCTTGCAAGAACGCTGAAAGAAGGGCCGTTGGGATGCCCGGGATCGTCGTGCGCGACCTCGATCGAGTTGTAGCCGACCGCCTTCAAGGCGGCGAGGAGGTCGTCGCGCTCCAGCCACCTGTGGTCGTCATAGAGGCCGCCACAGAAGGACGCGTTCTGCTCCGCATGGTGATAGCTTCGCGGGTAGAGCCGCACATCGACACCATGGAAGTGTTCGTGCTCGACGCCTTCGCGGAACACCGAGCGGCGCGGGTCCGAGGGAGGCATGGCTTCCTCACTCGAATAATGGGTCCAGAGGAAGAGAGAGTCGCTCACCGTTGCCGCACGTTCCAGGAACCGAAGCGGGTCACGCAGGTGGTACAGGACTCCTGACGCCACGATCAGATCGTAGCTCAAGCCAGGCTGCTCCAGCCAGTCGATGAAATTTCCCAGGTGAAAGTGGGCGCGTTGCAGTCTGATGAGCTCCTTGAACACGAGGCAGCGCAGAAACGCGAGCTTGTTTGCCTCGATTGCGTCGATCTCGGCAGCGCCGGCCTGTTCGATCATGAAGGTATGACTACCTTCTAGAGGGCCGAGTTCCAGGACGCGCTTGTCGGTCAAGGGGCCGTATTGCTCCAACATCCAGGCGATGCGGTCATCGGCATAGAGGGGGAGGGAGCCTGCAGTCGCGCCGACGCTCGGCGGCAGCGCGCAGGTCCAGCCTGGGATTGCGTCAACCGCGTTCTGCGGGCTCGGGGGTCCGTCGACATACTGATCGAACAGATCTGTAGAGCGCGACTTTCGCGAACCAGCCATTACCGACTCCGGGATCCGCGCGGACCGGCGGAGAGCTCTAGCCCCTCAAACTGGGCAGCATTGGCGATTACCGGGGTTCCGGAAGCGCGTCGAGTGCACGCAGGCCTGGTGATGAGCCCTTGAGGTCGTACCACGGGTTATATGCTGGGTCCGAGTAGGAGACCGTCCCGTGCCGCAGGCGCAGATTGTTCTGCTCCCGCCGGAAACGCTCGATCTTGTCTGGTGCGACATCGCTTCCGCGTGTGGCGGATTCGTGGTGGACGAGGGTCGCGAAGGGCGTCCAGACTGTCCGAAACCCGCGCAGGCGAGCTCTAAGGCAGAAATCCACGTCGTTGTAGGCAATCGCAAACTCTGCCTCATCGAACGGCCCGGTCGCCTCGAGGCAGGCGCGGGAGATCAGCATCGCCGCCCCGGTCACGGCCGAGAAGGATTGACGCACGGCGAGACGCCCCATCGGCCCCCAGTTGGTGGGAGGCTTGCCTCCGTGCCAATGGCCCGCGAGCCCGCCCAATCCCACGATCACGCCCGCATGCTGGAGCGTTCCGTCCGGATAGAGGAGGCGGGCGCCGACGATACCCGTCCCCGGGTAGCGGAAGCAGGAGACCATCTCCTTGAGCCAGCCTGCGTCGGTGATCTCGATATCGTTGTTGAGGAGGAGCAGGAAATCGCCGGAGGCTTCCTTTAGGCCCGTGTTGACGGAGCGGGAGAAATTGAACGGCCCGGGAACCCTCACCACGCGGAACGGCCGCCGACCCGCGGTCTCCGTCGCGTAGAGGGCCAGCGTCCCGGGGTCGGCCGAGTCGTTGTCGGCAACGATGATTTCGAGCGAGGGATAGTCGGTCCGCTCCAATCCGCCGAGAACTGTGCGCATCAGCGCGGGGCTGTCGCGATTGGGGATAACGACGGAGACTCGTGGCCAGTGCTCGACCTGCCGGTCCAGTCGGACGCGATGAAGATCCGGCAGCAGCGCGGGCTCTACCTCGGCCGGCCTTCCCTCTCGGGCATGATGCTCGGCCAGGGTCCGGCGAGCGCCGTCCAAGGCGACCGCCTTGGCGCTTGTCGAGAAGCTCACGGCGTGGCGGCGCCACAGATAAGCGGGGTAGGGGACGTGAACGACCTCCTCCGGCCGAAGGCCCTCCAGGTATCGGAGCAGTAGGTCGTAATCCTGCGACCCCTGGAAGCCGTCTCGCAGTCCACCCAGTGCCCGGACCCTGTCGCGGCGGTACACCGAAAGGTGGTTGATATAGTTCACGCCCGAGAGCAGCACGGGGTCGTAGGCGGGCTTCAGCAGGTAGCCGACCGGCCTCAGGTTGGGATCCGTGACGGCCTCGTCCGTGTAGAAGAACGAGGCTTCCGGGCGCGACGAAATGGCTCCGGCCAGCTGAGCTATGCTCCCTGGCGAGAGCGCGTCGTCATGGTCCACCAACGCGACCCAGGAGGCACTAGCCGCCTCTAGCGCCCGGTTCGTGGCCGCCGCGATCCCGGCATTCGCGTCGGCGCGTAGCACCTTCACGCCTGGCGCGTGCCGATGGGCTTCCAGCCAGGCGAGGGTTTGCGTCGAGCTGGACCCGTCGTCGCTGAGGATTAGCTCGGCCACGCCGGTAGGTTGAGCCCGGAACGAGGCGAGGAGGTCGTCGAGATGAGCCGGCTCGGTCTGGTAGGTGGGGACCAGCAGCGACAGGAGTGGTTCGGGGGACCCGTGGTCAAGGATCCGTGTCGCAGGCGCCATCGCCACGACATCGGCATAATGTTCCGCGGTCTCGCGATAGCGGCGGGCTTCGCGGCCCGACTGCGCGTGTTCTGTCTCCAGACCGGTCGTCGTGATCGTTTGCACCCGGGTCAGCCCGCGACCGGGACGGTCGCGATTGAGCTTTCGGACGACGGCGCCGGCAAGCACGCTGCTCCAGCATCCGAAGGCGACCACGCGCACGCGCTCCGGCCCGAGCGAGGGGTCCAGCCGAATTCGGCGAAGCTCCGGCATGCGACCCAGCGACAGGCGGCAGATCAGGCGCCCCGACGGGCGAAAGGCCACGCTTTGGGCCTCGCTGAAGCCCGAGCCGGTATCGAGGTAGACCGCCGTCTCCACAAGGCCACCAAGCGTGTCCACCACGAGCACGAGATGCGGCGGGCGCAACAATCCCCGGAGGTTGATGAGGAATTGCGGGTCCTCGTCCGTGGCGCGCCATTCGAGCGCGCCAAGCCGTTCAAGGCCGCGCAGCGGCCGCAATCGCGCCGGGAGGATCATCGCAGGCCGGCTTTCCGAAGGTGGCGCGCCGGGACGTCAGGTGGGGGCAAGATGGAACGAGGGCTCCGGGAGGCCAGGTTGGGCGCGCGCCGGTGGCCGCCGACCAGGATCGGGCCGCCGGAACTCGCGCAGGTCCACATGCCGCCCCGGCGGATGCCCGGGCGCTGGACGGCCGCCCCGCGGTGCCTCACATCGGCCATGCACAGGCGGCAACGGTGGATGTCGAGCTGTGTTACATACGCGTGCCGAGGAGCGATCGACGACGCCTCCGGGGCGGAGCGTTGGTGCGAATGATTCAGTTCTCTAACGTTTTCAAATACTACAAGACGGAATCCCATCGTAAGGTCATTCTAGACCACGTCTCAACCGTTTTCGAGCAGGGCTGGTCGTATGGCCTGCTGGGCGTGAACGGAGCCGGCAAGTCGACCACGATGCGGATCATCGCCGGGACCGAGATGCCGAACTCCGGTCGGGTGCGCCGCACAACGCGCGTGTCGTGGCCGCTCGGCTTCGCCGGCGGGTTCGACCCGCAGATGACCGGTCGGGACAACGTCCACTTTGTAGCCAGGATCTACGGCGAGAATCCGCGCAAGGTGTCACGGTTCGTGGAGGAGTTCGCCGAAATCGGCGACTACATGGACGAGCCGGTCAGGACCTATTCGTCCGGCATGATGGGACGCCTCGCCTTCGGCCTCTCCATGGCGATCGAGTTCGACTGCTATCTGATCGACGAGGTCACGGCCGTCGGCGACGCCCGCTTCGCCGCCCGCTGC
>JAQGJZ010000326.1 GCA_028290385.1 Enterovirga sp. | reverse complement strand
GCTCGCCCCGGAGGGTGCCGGCGCGGATCACCTCAAGGCTTTGGCGCGGGTCGCCCGGGTGCTGCGGGAGCCTGGCATCCACGACCGCGTCCGGGCAGCCCGGGACGCGAGCGCGCTCTACGCGGTGCTGACGCACGAGCCCACGCCGCACGCCGCCTAGGCGGGTGCGCGCGGCCGCCGGTCAGGCGGTCGGCTGCGGCAGCGGGGCGGACAAGGGCGGCGCGTCGGCCGGCCTGCGGACATTCATCAGCATCTGCGCGAAACCCGCGATCAGGCCGATCAGCACCGCCGCCTTCCAGGCGACGTCGTAGCTGCCGAGCGCGTCGTAGATGACCCCGCCGGCCCAGGCGCCCAGGAACGATCCGATCTGGTGGCTGAAGAACGCGATGCCGACGAGCGTCGTCATGTAGCGCAGCCCGAAGAGCTCCACCACGAGACCGTTCACGAGCGGCACGACGCCGAGCCACAGCGCCCCCATGGCGGCCCCGAACACGATGGTGGAAGCCGGCGTGGGCGGCGTGAGGAAATACGCCGCGACGAACAGCGAGCGCAGAACATACACGCTGCCGAGCAGGTACTGCTTCGGGTAGCGGCCGCCCAGCCAGCCGAACAGATACGAGCCGATCACGTTGAACAGGCCGATCGCCGCGAGTGCTGCAGCCCCGACCGACGGGTCCATCCCGCAATCGGCCAGGTAGGTCGGCAGGTGCGTCGTGATGAAGACGAGCTGCAGGCCGCAGACGAAGAAGGCCGACGCCATCACGAGATAGCCCGAATGGCCGAAGGCGGACCGCACCACGGCTCGCAGCGATTGTTCGAGCTGCTGGCTGGGCGGCGCTTTTACGCGGTCCACCGCGCCGGCCCCGAGGGCCGCCGGCACCATGACGCAGACGAGGCCGAGAAAGCCGACCATCGCGACCCGCCATCCCGACGTCGTGATCAGCGTCTGCGCCATGGGCGAGGCGATCACGAGCCCGAGCGAGCCGAGCGCGGACACGATGCCCATGGTGACGCTGCGCTTCGCCGGGGTGACGGCCCGGGACGCGATGCTCATGGCGACGCTGGACGCCGTGCATGACAGGGCCAGCCCGATGCAGAGTCCGGAGCCCAGCATGAGCTCCAGGGCCGAGGTCGCGTTCATCATCAGGCCGAGGCCGACGGCGTAGACGGCGACGCCGGCGAGCGTGACCCAGCGCAGGCCGAGCCGGTCCGCCACCGCCCCGACGAAGGGCTGCGTGACGCCCCAGACGAGGTTCTGGATGGCCATGGCGAGCGAGAAATCGGCCGTGGTCACGCCGATGTCGCGCACCATGTGCGGCTGGAAGAGCCCAAAACTCTGCCGCATCCCCATGGCGAGGCTGAGCATAACCGCCGCGCCTCCGAGGATGGACCAGCGCTGGACGGAGTTCAGGCTCGCGGGCGTCATGCTTCCTCCGATTTCGGGCCGTTATGGCACGAATTCCCAGGTCCGGTCTCGCGCATGCGTCGGCCGCTCCCTGCAGCCAGCGCAGACCTTCAGTTCGGCGGCACGGACGGGTAAGGAGCGCGCCGACACTTTGTTTGGAGGGTACAGGAATGGATCGGCGGGCTTTGTTGAAGAGCGGCGGCTTGGCTGCCGCCGGCGCCACGCTGGCGAGTCCGGCGATCGCGCAGGCCAATCCGGAGGTGCGCTGGCGGATGGCGTCGAGCTATCCCAAGAGCCTCGATACCCTGTTCGGGGCGGGCGCACATATCGCCAAGCGGGTCGCAGCCGCGACGGACAACAAGTTCCAGATCCAGGTCTTCGCCGCCGGCGAGATCGTGGGCGGGCTGCAGGTGCTCGATTCGGTTCAGAACGCCACCGTGGAATGCGGCTACACCCTGTCGAGCTTCTACATCGGCAAGGACCCGACCTTCATGTTCGAGGCCTCCGTGCCGCTCGGCATGAACACGCGCCACCACAACGCCTGGATGCTGCATGGTGGCGGGCTGCCGCTCGTGCGCGACTTCCTGGCCGACTACAACATCGTCAATTTCCCGGCCGGCAACACGGGCGCCCAGATGGGCGGCTGGTTCCGGAAGGAGATCAACACGGTCGAGGACCTGAAGGGCCTGAAGTTCCGCATCGCCGGCATGGGCGGCCAGATCCTGGCGCGGCTCGGAGCCGTGCCGCAGGTGCTCGCGGGCGGGGAGATCTATCCGGCGCTCGAGCGCGGCACGCTGGACGCGGTCGAATGGGCCGGCCCCTACGACGACGAGAAGCTCGGCTTCGTGAAGGTCGCCCGGTACTACTACTACCCGGGGTTCTGGGAGGGCACGGCGCAGACGTCGCTGTACGTGAACAAGGACCGGTTCGCCGCGTTGCCGGAGGCCTACAAGAACATTCTTGAGGCCGCCTGTGCGGAGGCCAACATCTGGTGCGTGTCGAAATACGATGCGGAAAACCCCGACGCGCTTCGCCGCGTCATCTCGCAAGGCGCGCAGATGCGGGCCTTCCCGCGCGACGTGCTCGAGGCCGGCTACAAGCAGGCGTTCCAGCTCTATGGCGAGATCGCCGCGCAGAACCCCAAGTTCAAGAAGATCTACGACCACTGGCTGGCCTTCCGCGAGAAGGAGCTGACGTGGTTCCGGATCGGGGAATTCCCGTTCGACTACTTCGTGTATTCGCAGCGGGGCTGAGCGGGCCGCCCGCACGGGACTGGAACGGGATGGTGGCGGAGCGCGCCAGATGGAGCTGAACCGCCACCAGGGCTGGCGCGCCCTCGCCCGCAACATCCCGGGCCGCCTCCGCCTCGACGAGGCCGCCCCGCTGGTCACGCTGGCGCTGGTCGGCCTGTTCGGCTGGGGCTTTATCGAACTGGCGGGCGAGGTCACGGAAGGGAGCACGCTCGCCTTCGACCGGCGCCTGCTTCTGCTGCTGCGCAACCCGGCGACTCTCGCCGATCCGCTCGGGCCCGGCTGGCTGC
>JAQGJZ010000293.1 GCA_028290385.1 Enterovirga sp. | reverse complement strand
GCGCTGGTGTCGATTTTCGTCAATCACATCCCCGGCGTCGTCTACGAGCGGCTGACGCCGCGGAACTACGGCCTGTCGGACTCGGCCGAGCTCTTCGTCTTCCTGGCCGGGTGGGCGTTGCGCATCGTGGCCGATCATTCCAAGGCCGAGCGGGTCGGCCTGACCCGTCTCGTCCTGCGCCTCGGGGCGCGCGGGGTGACGCTCTACGCCGCCCAGATCCTGATCACGATGCTGGCGATCGCGCTCATCGCGGGCGCGGCGATCTTCCTCGAAAACCCGCTCCTGCTCGAGTGGCACAACGCTGCCGCGGTGTTTCAGGACCCCGTGCCGACCCATGTCGGCCTCGTCGCGCTGAGCCATCAGCTCGGCTATTTCGACATCCTGCCGCTCTACGTGGTCCTGATGCTCGGCGCGCCCGTGCTCGCCAGCCTGCACCGGCTCGCCCCGGCGGCGGTGCTTCCGCTCTCGCTCGCGGTGTACGCCTCCACCCTGGCGACGGGGTTCAACCTGCCGACCTGGCCGGTCGAGGGGTTCTGGTTCTTCAACCCGTTCGCCTGGCAGGCCGTCTTCGTGCTCGGCTTTCTGCTCGCCGGACAGGACGGGCTGGGCGCAGCGGCCCGGCGCAACATGCGCTGGCTGCGGCCGCTCGGAATCCTCGCCGTCGTGATCGGTGTGGCCGTGGTCAAATCTGATTACGCGCCGGACCCGCTGCGCGTGCCGCAGCCGACGCTGGTCTTCATCTTCGACAAGACCTTTCTGTCGCCTGCGCGGCTGCTGCACTTCCTGGCCATTGCGGCCACTTTCGCGGGCAGCTTCGTGCTCGTGGCGCGCCATCTCCCCCGGCTCGGCAGGTTCCTCTCGATGCTGGGCCGAAACTCGCTCAACGTGTTCTGCGTCGCGTCCATCTTAAGCCTCGCAGGACAATTGACGCGGTTTGCCCTCGGCGGCAGTGTCGGGGTCGATACCCTCGTGGTAGTTTGCGGCGTCGCGGCGCTAGGGTTCACCGCATGGCTTTCAGAGTTGCGCGAACGGTTGCGACAGCCGCGGCCGCTGCACGCGCGGGCCTGATCGCTCCGCTTCTTCTCGCGTTCGTCGGCGCATCCGCGCAAGAACCCGTCGTGCCGCCGGCCCTGAGCCTGACGTGCGACGTGCCGCCCGCCGATATCGCGGCGCCCGCGCCGCTGCCGCACCTCGAAGCGGCGATCGCCGCCCGCCGCCAGATCAAGGTGCTCGCGATCGGCTCGTCCTCGACGGCCGGCATCGGCGCGTCCAGCGCCGCGCATAACTACCCGGCCCAGTTCGAGGCGATCCTGGAAAAGACGTTTCGCGGGCTGGATGTCGTGGTCCAGAACCGGGGCGTGTCCGGCGAGGTCGCGACCGCGACCGCGGACCGTCTGCGCACGATCGTGGGGCTCGACAAGCCGGACCTCGTCCTCTGGCAGGTCGGCACCAACGACGCCCTGGCCCGCCTGCCGGTGGACGACTTCAAGGCCACCGTGTCCGGCACGGTGCGCTGGCTGAAGGAGCATCAGATCGACACGGTGCTGGTGGGCCTGCAATACACCTTCGCGGTCAGCAAGGACGAGTACTACGCCGCCATCCGGCGTGCCCTGCACGAGATCGCCGCGGGCGAAAACGTGCCCCTCGTGCGGCGCTACGAGGCGATGGAGTACATCGAGCGCGGCAAGAAGGGACAGCTGCTCTCGGCCGACGAGCTCCATCTGAACGACCTGGGGTATCGCTGCATGGCCGAGCACGTGGTGCGTGCGGTCGTGGTCAGCGCGTTTCTGAAGCCGAAGAGGCTGGGTCCCGGCCGCTGAAAACCCGGACAGGCGGGCAGGGGCCTCCGCCGCTGCGCGGCATGCTGGCGCGGTTGCCGGAATGCGGTAAAGACGGCGCGGGTGACTCGCGGCCTGGTCCCCTCGCGAGCGGTGCAACATGAGACGTGAACTCGGCCAGACGGCCCTGATCCTGGCGCTGGCCGCGAGCCTTGCGGGCTGCGCCTCGGAGCGCTTCGGAGGAACGGCGCCGCGCGTCGCCGCGGCACGGCCGGCGGCGCCGCCTGTCCAGGCGAACGAGCCTCCCCCGGTGGAAGCCATGCCGTCGGGCTCTGTCACGTCCGAGCCGCTTGCGCCCCCGCCTGGTTCGGGCAGCGGCGGCTTCGGGTCCGGTCCGGTCGTCGCCGACGTGCCGAGCATGCCGTCGGTTCCCGCCGAGCCGGTTGCGCGCGCCGCGCCGGCGCCGTCCGGCGCTGGCGGACGGTCGGCTTTCGTCGGGAGCTACACGGCCCGGGACGCCGCGGGTTCGAGCTGCCGCATCAGCCTGTCCAGTTCCCCCGCGCTCGATCTCTACAAGGCGTCTTCGGCCGGCTGCCAGAACAAGGATCTCGGCCGCATCACCGCGTGGGATTTCCGCGAAGGCGAGGTCTATCTCTACCAGCCGGGCGGCTCGGTCTCGGCGCGGCTGCGCGGTTCGGGCGGCGAACTGGCCGGCGTCCTGGCGAAATCGGGAGCGCCGCTCACGCTCGCTCGCTAGGGCAGGGGCGTCGTTTGCGCCGCGCAGAAGCCGGCGCTAATCGGCGCCGGGACATTCCATGACACAACCCATTCCCGCGGGCACGGTCTCGGCCCGTTATGACGCGCTTGCGCGATCCGGCACCATCGAGAGCGATCCCGCCCAGCGCGAGGTCGTGCGTGCCCTCGATCGCCTGAGCGGAACGCTGAACAGCCGCCGGCTCGCCAGCAAGTCGAGCTCGCTGGGCTGGCTGTTCGGCCAGAAGGCCGAGCCGTTGCCACGCGGCCTCTACCTCTGGGGCAGCGTCGGGCGCGGCAAGACCATGCTGATGGACCTCTTCTACGAGAGCCTGACGGTTCCGGCGAAGCGGCGCACGCATTTCCACGCCTACATGGCCGAGGTCCATGCGCGCATCCACGATTGGCGCCAGAAGCTGAAGCGCGGCGAGGTCGAGGGCGACGATCCGATCCGGCCGGTCGCGGCGGCTCTCGCCAAGGAAGCCTGGATCCTGTGCTTCGACGAGTTCGCCGTGACCGACATAGCGGACGCTATGATCCTGTC